>JAHIHJ010000283.1 GCA_018899795.1 Methanobacteriota archaeon | reverse complement strand
CTCATTTATTACTGCATCGATAGCAAAAGGGGATGGACTTGGAATACTTCTGAATGCTGTGTCTCTGATTCCAGGTTATGGTGACACAGCAAAAGTATCGGCTACTATCAGCAAGTTTGTTGCAAAGCATCCACATATGTTTTTTCACGTCTCGATAATTTCTAAAGATATGTGTGACTCATGAGATTGAAAGGACAATCATCGATAAAGATAAGAAACCTTATTTTATAGCCGCGCTCATATAACTCTCCATGGCAGACCTCATTATCAAGGGCGGTATCGTGCTTACCATGGACGGCGCGTTCATCGATAGCGGAACTGTGGTGGTTGATAATGGTTTGATTACGTTCGTGGGTAAGGATACGAAAGAAAAAGCCGATAAAGTGATAGATGCGCGGGGCTGCGCGGTCATGCCTGGCATGGTCAACGCGCATACGCATGTTGCCATGACGCTTTTTCGCGGGTATGCCGATGGGTTATCATACGGCGAATGGATAAAAAAGATACAACTGGCAGAGATGAAACTCACTCCCGCGGATGTACGGGCTGGCGCTAACCTTGGCGTTCTTGAGATGATACGTTCCGGGACAACCACATTCGCTGATATGTATTTTCATGAGGATGAAGTGGCGCAGGTCGTGCAAGGTTCTGGCATGAGGGCTGCGATCGGATATGGAATGATAGAGGGATTGAACGAGGATGCAGAAACGAAACTAGAGAGCAGGGAGGAATTCGCAAAAAAATGGAACGGCGCCGCAGATGGCAGGATCACCACGATGTATGCGCCCCATTCATCTGTCTCATGTTCAAAAGAATTCCTTATTAAAGTAAGGGAACTGGCGGATATGGATGGTTCCAGGGTCCATATTCATGTGCTTGAAACAGAGGATGAACTGAGAACGATGAAAGAACGTTACGGGATGTGCTCTATAAATCATCTCAACGGCATCGGTTTGCTCGGGAGAGGTGTGCTTGCAGCGCATTGCATCTGGTTATCGGATGACGATATCGATATTCTCAAGGATAAAGATGTCAACGTGGTCCACTGCCCGTCAAGCAACATGGCTCTTGGTGCGGGAACGGCGCCTGTGCCGCAGATGCTTGCAAAGGGCATTAATGTGGCGCTGGGGACTGACGGCGCGGCTTCAGGCGGCAGCCTTGATATGTGGAAGGAGATGCGGTGCTCTTCTCTCCTGCACAGGCTGAAAGATGCGCAAGCGATACCTGCGTACACTGTGCTTAAGATGGCGACGACAAACGGCGCGCGGGCGCTGGGGATAAATGCGGGAGCACTTTCGCCGGGAAAGCTGGCTGATATTATTGTTGTTGATATTAAAAAACCGCAATTCATGTCCCCAAATCCTGTTTCTGCTCTTGTTCACGGCGCGTCTGGGTGCGATGTGAGGACGACTATTGTTAATGGAAAGGTGCTGATGGAGGACCGCAGGGTTGTGGGGCTTGATGAGGAGAAAATTATCAGGGATGCGGGTGATGCGATGAGAAATATCATTATTAGGAAAAGCGATTAAATCAGTAAAGTGGGTTGCGTGGAGAAATCCGGGCAGTCATCATCGATTTATGGATAGGAGAGTAAAAATAATGGTTACCATTGGAGAGGGGCAATTCCCAAGAATAGTGATGGGAGTATTGATCCTTGCAATATTGCTGTTATCCAGTTATACGATACCCTCAAAGGGATCCACACAGGGAACATGGACCGTGAAAGCGGAATTCATTTACGGCAGTCAGATACTGGATGTAAAGACTGTGACGTTCCAGGGAACTAACAAACTCTAATGTGAAGCCCTCTGGGGCTTCTCTATTTTTTTGTCAGTTGTAATATTATAAAATTTTTTTTATTGGTATAAATAATTCTAAATCCAAAATCATTCGCTATCCACTCAAATGTCCTGGCGCCAAAAAAACAGATATGAGTCGGATCATTTTTGTACCACCAGTTCTCAAAATCACCAACATCATCATGCATCGATGTCATAACCGCAAGATATCCACCGGGTTTGATCAGTTTACATATCCTTTGCAGTTCTGCTCTTGTGTCCCTCAAATGCTCAAATACCTCTGTGGAAATGACAAGGTCGTAAAAACCATCAGGAAAATCAGGAAAGAAAAAAGGGTCGTAGATATCGCATGAAAATCCCTCCCGCTTCAGAAGTTCAGCAAGCACAGGCCCTGGACCGCAGCCATAATCCAGCACAGACTTAACGCCATGGCAGTACTGATGCACCATGGCGATCTTTTCAAGGAACATTCCCACATATCCCTCATTGGAAAGCGTGTTCCTGTGAAGCTTATAGCGCGATACTTCTTCTTCAGGTATAAGGTGATGACTTTCAGGCACGAAAATGAGGTCGCATTGCGGGCATCTCAGGAATACCCGCGTGGCAGGTTTTAAAAAATCAAGAGGAAATACTGAATCGCTGCTGCAGAGAATGCACTTCACTGGGCTTCACCCTATATACCTCAGGTCCTCATCTGATGACACCGGGGTCTTGCCTTCCTCCATTTCCTTCAGTTTAGCAACGATCTTTTCCATCTCAGCAGCCCGCTCTTCCAGCGCTGCCATATCAACATCTATCTCAAGTATCTTGCAGAGCACTTTCAGCACAGCTTGGGCGCTCTTTGGGTCAACAAGGTAACCTGATGTCACGCCCATGAGGCATGCAGCTTCTATCCCGCGCAGCGCTCCCAGACCAAGCATAAGCCCTGACGCACCGACAATACCGCCTCCCGGTTCGTTCGGCCTGAATTCCACACCGTATTCCTTGAGTTCGCGCACCAGTTCTATGCTGTTCGCAGCGCCAAGTACGGTCTCTGTCTCAACAAGCTGACCCACGCCATACCCGCCAAGCGCGTAAACTCTCTTGACCTTGAACTCCTCAACGATATCCAGGAACACTCCGCACAGCTCATAATGACCCTCGTTCGAGGTGCTCTGGTGGTCTCCGACCAGTATTAGCAGATCGTGTTTGCCTTTGGTCTTATATGCATACAGCTCATTACTTACGAGCCTGACCGTGCCATCATCCTCTACTATGACCTGAGGGGGAAAATGCGGTGAGAATATCTCCAATATTTTCTTAGCTCCAAGCTCAGCTATCAGATGCTCTGCCACAAGTTTACCGATATGTCCGACCCCGGGCAGTCCTTCAACAAGTATGGGGTCTTTAAGCCGCGGTTTTTTAGACCTTATAATAGTTGTTTTTATCATGATTCACCTCTGTCTGGCGATCCGCCTGTATTTACCGTACCTGTCTTCAAGAGAAAAACGCGCAGGATGGGAATACATCGTATTTTTCCCGCACACTGGACAGGTTTCTTTAAGAGTATATCTTCCGCAAGGGCATCTTTTGATTTTCGATACCATAATATCTCAAGTTTAGGGCTAAATTGTCATGTATTTTCTTCGGTATATCTGTGGAACTCGCCTGTCCCATCAGCCTTTTCAATAATATCTATGGCTGCCTGTGCAGATTTTTTCAGAAAGTTTTCAGCCTTTTTATAATCAGGAGCTATAACTTGCAGCCTGTACCTGGGAGCCCCGACATAGGAGATGACGACGCTGATCTCGTCCCCTTTTACATCGCCGGCAGCATTGAGAGCTTTCTTTATATGCTCTATCCCGTCTGGAAGTGGACAGCTAAGGTCAACAAATCCTGCTATTCCGACCTGGGGTTTCTTCAGGTTCTCATCAGCTACCTTTTTGACCATTTCAGCAAATTGTTTATCAACGCCAATATTAGTAAGGATTGAAATGTCACTGGCCCTGGTTCTCTCAAAAACCGAATACACGCTGCTGAACTTATCATAAAATAATTTTATCAGCAGGTTCAGGTTCTCAGGACTTGTTTTTGTAGTGGTAGCGACATACTGTATCCATTTCTCGGCTTTCTGCTCGTTCTTCCACTGCTGGATCTTTTCACGATGCTGGTGTTCATTGACATCTTTCAGGGACAGGTCGATATGATGTTTGCTTTCATCAACGTAAAGCACTTTGCAAACGATCTTCTGTCCTTCCCTAACATGATCCCTGATGTACTTGACCCAGCCTGAAGCCACTTCTGAGATGTGGATCAAACCTTCTTTATGCCCGTATTCATCAAGTTCTACGAATGCCCCGAAATCAGTGACTTTTTTGACCGAGCATACAACAAGTTCGTCCTGTTCAGGCCACCCGCTCCTTTCCATCACTCAAGAACCTCAACTATATGTGTCTTTACGAACGCTTTGCCGCCCGTGGGTTCAGCAAGAGTTCTCCCGCATACGAGGCAAGTGACTGGTTTGCTTGCGCATCCGAAAATGACCTGTTCATTCTGGCAATCGTTGCATTTTACTTTTAAAAATCTGCTCTTAGGTTCCATGTTCAGCTCTCCACAAGTTCAAATTTACCTGCCCTGAAGCACTTTCTGATGTGCGCTTTTTTGCATGTTGAACATCTATACCTGAGGTTAATCCTTTTTGTGGGTTTGTCGCCTCCGGGCACTTTTGAGAATTTGCCAGAGTTGCCGATCCCGGTATGTCTGTACTTCTGCCGTGTTATTCGTGTTAATGTCGATGCCTGTCCCTTTTTTACCCTTTCCACAACATGGGGCGTATGGGCTTTGCAGTAAGGACAGTATGTATTGAATTTCTTTGGTATTTTCATTATGATCACTTTTTGACCGAGATTTGGATGGCAGCATTACGGTTAATTAATGCCTTAGCATTCACTGCCGATAGAACTGCAACATCCTCTTTTGCCATGGTGTAGTTGCGTCCGTCGGCTCCAACAAATGTCGGGATATCTTTTAGCAGACGCACCACAATGTACTCTTTACTTATATCCTTTTTGCCTTCCGGACTGGTATCTTTCGGCTCGTTTTCCTGACATACCGGGGGGATTAATGGGACTGCCTGCTTTTCTTTTTTGCTGAATATCCTGTCCATAAGTTCGCTCCGGTACCCGGTCATCAACTGGAGGAGTTCATTATAGAATTCGCGCTCGCTTCGTGTCATCGAATCTATTTCTCTCTGATCTTTTGGTCTTGATGATGAATGCAGGGATGCCAGGTTTATTATCTTGGCTGTCCGCCGCTCTACGATGTTCTCAATAGCTTTACGGGCGGTCTTGAGGTCATCTTCCATTATGGCATATTTTGTGCTGTATGTATCCTCGATCTTCCTTTTTTCCCCTTCGAGTTCCCGTATCTGCGCAGCTACCATTTCGTAAAAACCGCTTTCAAGCGGGACAAGTTTGGACTTTGTTTTCCGTTCGTCCCTTAAAATATCGTTAAGTTTTATATATGAACTATCAAGCATATTCTGCTGCTCCCCTGCACATGAGGTATATTCCGGCGTATTCAGGTACGGTATTGATACCTTCTTCGACTTTAATACTTTTTCCTTTCATTTCGACAAGTGAGTTCTGGGGCTTGAGCGGCGGGAAAACTTCGATCTTTATCTCCTTTTCGCTAAAGACCACGGCATCGCGAAGGGGCTCGAATTGATCAAATTCAGCAAGTGTGAGGGGGACGACGCGCATCCCTGAGCCGCCGTGCAGGGATGAGGGCATGCGGATGAGGCGCCGGATGTCGGCGGTGACGGGTTCGTCTGTTTTAGCTCCTAATTTAATACCAAACTCTTCAACGGTATGTTGTAGAATAATCTCGAAGAACTCTGGAACTCCTCCAAAATCGATGATACCTTTATCTTTAATCAGTTTTATTGCCTCTTCACTTTTAGCAATATTTATTATTTTTTTAGCTTTGTTTCCTGAGTGGAGTATATCATGCACAAATGATTCGGAAATAGTATTCTCGGCAATTTCTTGATATATGCGCTTTGAACTCCAAGAGGGATGTTCATTTTTAAATTGAAAAATCCGACCAGCTATCTCTTTTGCGCTATTGTTTATATTTGGTGATGGATTATTATATGCATATATTGCATAGGAAATTTCTCCCAAAGCCATGTGTTCTTCTTTAGATAATAAATCCCCTAAGTAAGATACCAAATGCTTACTAACACGTTTACCCCACCCAAAACCACCAGGTGTATCTATAAAAGAGATTATCCTTTTAGTCCCTAGGCCTACAGTTATCGTTCTCTTCTGAGATGTTCCTTTCGACCCCTTTAGGACATATGTTTTGAACTGCAAAGATGCATCAAAACGATTTTGCTCAAATCCAAAACCGCCCTCCCTCCTTACGCCGTATGTTTTTGATTCACCGCCAATAATATATTCTCTAAACATAAAATCTACATTAATCCCCATGCCTCCGATATAATCCACAATCTCTCGCCTCTGTGCGCTCTCAAGCGTCAGCACCCTGGGATCATGCACATGGATGTGGTACCCGCGCCCTCCTGAGAATGCGACCCTGATAGTTTCCTCTCCAAACCCGAAGTCCTCAAGCAGGAAATCAAGCAGTTTGCCAGTCTCGGATTTCACATTTGCAAGCATTTCTGCATACGACGTCGCCTTCTGCGGCAGGTGGTCAGCATCAAGATCGAATATGAGGTCTGCTCCCTCCCACTTCTTCTCTTTCATGGTGCCTGCGCCCGGGAACTGGTAATAAGCAGCGGAATGATACACATGCGCCGGAACCATGCCCCTAAGGTATTCTGCGGCTTCGCCTTCTGAAGAAAAAGCCCTGTGGCGACGCATCACAACTTCTGGTAATTCGTCAAAAAAGATAAAACCCCATTCGCGCCTTTTAAAATCATATGGCATCGGGAGTTCGCTGTTCTGGTAATAATCTCCGAACCTTTTCCTAAGATAGCTCTTTGTCCTGAAGTTCACGAGGTTTTATTGGCGTACAAGGTTAAAATCATATTTATTTTCAGATTATTGATTAATTGCATGATAAATTAGCCTGATCCAGATCAGTCAGACCCGGAATAGCTAAAATTCACTTCATCTGTCATCGGTTAAGGAATTTAACATGCTTGCTCTGTACAGTTATTCAAAGAGTTATTAATTTTTCATGTTTTACAGGTTTAGTTCCAAATCGAACACGGATGACACGGATTGGACGTCGCGACATGAAAGTCGCATCACAAATTGCAGAATATGCTACCCCCTCCAAATCGTGTAGTTGCAAATGGCACATTTAGATTCGTAACAACTACAGAAGTATTTGTTTTTTCAAGAAAGACATCCAATGGTAATACACTAAACTT
>JAHIHJ010000282.1 GCA_018899795.1 Methanobacteriota archaeon | reverse complement strand
TTCCTCTGGCATGGGCGCCATTATTCCAACATTAAATGGAAGGTAAGCCTCGATGCAGAATTCAATGCCCCTCTCATCGTGGTGCATGATTCCGACGGAAATGAGACCGAGGCAGATGTCATGCAGCGCAATCTCGGCAGCGATTACATAAGGCTTGACAGTGCGAAGATGTCCTGGTACTGGTTCAAAATGTCGGATATCACGCCTGAATACGTCCTGTGGAGAAAGATGAACAGACCGCCGGATGAATACAGGTTCGTGCTTTTCTATAAACCAGTGACGAAATGATCAGAAAAGATGTTATCATCATTGGAGCGGGCGCATCCGGCATGATGTGCGCCATCGGATCGGGAAAAAGAGGTCGCTCTGTCCTTGTTATTGACCGCGCGGAAAAAACCGGGAAAAAAATACACATTTCCGGAGGGGGAAAATGTAATTTTACAAATCTTGATACATCCCATGCCAATTATTTATCAAATAATCCACATTTCTGCAAATCCGCGCTTTCCCGTTTTAAACCCGATGATATTATTGCCCTGCTTGGAAAACATGGCGTAAAATATGAGGAACGGGAACTGGGTCAATTATTCTGTGCCGTAAGTTCGGAGGATATTATACGGGTGCTGGAGACGGAATGTAATGAGGCTGGCGTAAAAGTGATCTTAGATTGCAATATCATTAACGTGAAAAAAGAAGATTCGTTCATAGTATCGACAGATCAGGGGGTCTTTTGTTCCGAGTCGCTTGTCATTGCCACGGGTGGATTGTCTTATCCGCAGATAGGCGCTTCAGGTATTGGACATAAGATCGCAAAGCAGTTTGGCATCAAAGTAACGGAGCTTAAGCCAGCACTTGTTCCTTTTATTTTTTCGGGAAAAGATATGAAAATGTTCAGCGAACTAAGCGGCATCTCAATTGACGCCATAGTCAGATGCGGCAAAATGGAGTTCAGAGGAAGCGTCCTTTTTACTCACAAGGGGCTTAGCGGTCCTGCGATTCTTCAGGTATCCTCATACTGGAAGGATAGCGATAACATTGTCATTGATCTGTTGCCAGGATTTGATATATACGGAGTTTTTGTTGCAAGACAACTCAGCAAAAGCAAAACCGACATGCATAACCTGCTTTCTGAGTATCTGCCCACTCGTCTGTCGAAGGTCTGGTGCGCATCAAACATCCAGTCAAAGCCTGTCAACCAGTATAATGAAAAGGAACTCAGGAACATCGCTCAAAAAGTGCATAACTGGGAGGTCAAGCCGGAATCTACTGAGGATTTCAGGACGGCTGAGGTCACGCTTGGCGGCATTGATACGGATGAACTTTCATCAAAGACAATGGAGTCAAAAAAGGTCAAAGGTCTTTATTTCACAGGCGAGGTCATTGATGTGACCGGGCAGCTGGGGGGGTATAATTTACATTGGGCGTGGGCGTCTGGTTTTGTGGCGGGGCAGTTCGCGTAAGATAAAGACGCCCGTTCATGACAGTTGTAATATCCTTCCGTGAAATAAGAGCCGACTAATGGAATATCGCGCCCTTATCAGCCGAACTCACATGCTGCCGGTATCGTGCAAGATATCCCTTCACCGCTTTCGGAGTCGGGGCTTTCCATGCTTTCCTTCGCTCATCCATCTCTTCCTTTGAGATAGCAAGGTTCAAAACGCGCGCCGGGATATCGATCTCAATAATATCGCCATCCTTTACAAGCGCAATGGGTCCTCCATCAGCGGCCTCTGGCGATACATGACCGATGCACGGTCCCCGTGTCCCTCCTGAGAACCGCCCGTCAGTGACAAGAGCTACCGATTCGATCAAGCCCATGCCTGCGATGGCTGCTGTGGGTGAAAGCATCTCACGCATTCCCGGTCCTCCCTTCGGACCTTCATAGCGTATGATGATGCAGTCGCCTGGCTTTATCTTCTTTTCCATGATAGCTTTCATCGAAAGCTCCTCGCTCTCAAATACCCTTGCAGAACCTCTGAATTTCAGCATGTTCTGGCTCACAGCGGTCTGCTTTACTACAGAGCCATGGGGGGCAAGACTACCGCGAAGCACTGCTATTCCCCCTTCAGGGTGCACAGGCGAATCAAGTGTTGCGATTATCTCCTTATTGGCGCGCGGATTTATGATAATATACTCCTTCAGGTTCTCTTCCAGGGTTTTTCCGGTCACGGTCAATGTATCAAGATCAAGAGCTTCCTTTAGCCTCTGCTGTATTGCAGGAACGCCCCCCGCGCGCTCGAAATCAATCAGGAACCTGTTGCCTCCAGGTCGCAGGTTAATGAGATGAGGCGTCTCCCTGCTCAGTTCATCGAACCTTGAAAGCGCAAGTTCAAGCCCGAACTCCGCGGCTATCGCAGGCATGTGAAGCGCTGTATTGGTGCTGCCGCCAATAGCCATGTCTACCCGTATGGAGTTGTCAAGAGAAACCTGTGTAACGATCTGGTGCGGGGTTATTCCTTTCTTCACAAGTTCAAGTATCTTCATGCCCGACTGCTTCGCTATCCTTGTCTTTTTAGCATCGACCGCATGCGCTGTGCCGCATCCGGGCAGGCTCATGCCCATTGCCTCAGTTACGCATGCCATGGTATTTGCTGTGAACAGACCAGAGCACGAACCAGCGCCGCAGCATGAGCAGTCCTCAAGGTTCTTAAGGTCCTGATCTGTAATTTTATTATTCCTGTGTGCGCCTACAGCCTCAAAAAGTGAAATGAGATCCCGCGGCTCATCGCCAACTATACCGGGCATCATCGGACCTCCGGTGACCACTATTGTCGGTATATCAAGCCTCCCTGCTGCCATCAGGTGCCCTGGTACAATCTTGTCACACGTTGGTATCATCACCATCCCGTCGAACTGGTGAGCCCCGACCATCAACTCAATGCTGTCAGCTATCAATTCCCTGCTTGGAAGCGAGTTTTTCATTCCGGAATGCCCCATTGCTATACCGTCGCAGATACCGATCGTATTGAACTCGAACGGCACGCCTCCAGCCATCCTGATTCCTGCTTTTACCGCATCTGCAAGCTTATCGAGATGTATATGCCCCGGGATCACCTCATTCCATGAATTCACGACCCCTATGAAGGGCAATTCCATTTCTTCATCAGTTAGCCCCACTGCTTTCAACAGGGACCTGTGCGGGGCGCGCTCAAGCCCTTTCTTGATGTTATCGCTTCTCATGATTATGTGTTGTAGATTACCTCTATTATTAGTCTTATATACAATATACTTCAATCAATTGTTCTAAAAACAACCAAAATAAGACTTGTATATCTTTATAGGTTTCGATTATGTAAGTTGTTTTGTTGCAGTGTACTCTCTTTTGTAAGTGTCATGAAAATAAGTTTGTATCAGGATCATTCATCGTGCCATAGAAAAAGCCGATGCAATTAGACCCCGCCGCGCGGGGCTACCCGTTCGTAAGACAAGATGAATGTGATGTCCCAATCACAATCGTCTTCCATGTTAAATCAGTGTTAAATCTTCAAACACTGTGGAAACATGTTAATCCATTGCCCTGTGGTTCATGATTACCTTATTAACGTGTGTAAATGTAAGTCCCCGCGGTTATGCGTCGAGCATTACCGCGTCAGCAACCCGAAAAGATTGGCGTAGTTCGCCTATCTTTGAGGCGCCCAGGCAGATAAAGAATAATTTATACAAATGAAAGAATTAGATGATTTACTCATTAAAAAGTGCTGATTTAAATGAAGAAATTATTATAGAGGCAAATAGAAACTTTGATAGATCCTTAAGTATTCTCCATTGGTCATCGGTTAAGAGAAAAATATTATACCGAATTCAGCTATTCTTTTCCGTTTATCAGATTCTGCGATGATACATTCATGCTCGAAGATTATATCTAATTCCTTTCCACTCAGTTTTTTCTTATTCAAGATATTCTTTTATATCTTCACAAACCAAACATGTTATAGAAAGTAAATTATGAGCGACAAAGGACAAACA
>JAHIHJ010000281.1 GCA_018899795.1 Methanobacteriota archaeon | reverse complement strand
TATTTCAGCAAGAGAATCGTTATAGAGATATCTGCATGTGGAGAGGGTTCTAATAGAATTGACCTCAGAATTCTTGTTTGGATATGCCCTGAACTGATAGGTTTTTCTCATGCGCTATAGACATTATTTTTAGAATATATATCGCTTAGGATAGTGGGGTGAAACTATTCATGAATCTAAAATATTCATAGATACTGTGGGAAAAATATATAACGAATCGCAGAAAAGAGGTTAGATGAGTGGAAGAATAATGAGGTGAAATTATGACAACTCAGGATAACTTGAAAGAGGCTTTTGCCGGAGAATCACAGGCGAACAGGAAATACCTTGCATTTGCTGAGAAAGCAGATCAGGAGGGTTACAAACAGGTCGCGAAACTGTTTCGCGCAGCAGCGGATGCAGAGACCGTGCATGCAAAGAACCACCTCAGAGTAATGGGAGGCGTGGGAAAAACAATGGAAAATCTCAAAACCGCTATCGCAGGAGAAAATGCTGAATTCAAGGATATGTACCCTAAATTCATCGAGCAGGCAAAAAAGGAAAAGGTATCGGATGCTGTAATACTCAGTTTTGATGTTGCGAACCAGGTCGAAAAGATCCATGCCGCTCTTTACCAGAAGGCTCTTGACAGTCTTGGAAAGAATAAGGAGACGGATTATTATGTTTGCCAGATATGCGGCAACACCGGCATCATGGCAAAAGCCATCGAGGAAGGGGCAAAGAGCGCTGGGCTTGAGGTCATAATAAAGAAAGTGGAGGAAGCCACACCCGCAGATGTGGAAAAGGCAGATGCAATAGCAATAGGTCTGGCTACTTACAAGGGCGCTGGAATGCCATCTGTTTTCAAGTACGTTGAAAGCCTTAGAAACGTTCCCCTGAAGAACAGGGTTGGATCAGCCTTCGGTTCATACGGATGGAGCGGAGAGGGACCTATAGTATTAACAAATATGCTCAAAGATTATGGGATGAAGGTGATTGAGCCTTCATTAAGGATAAAACGCACTCCAGAGGATGAGGGTATAGAGGAGTGCAGGAAGCTGGGAAAAAAGATAGCGGATCTGGTCAGGAAATGATCCGGAATAAGGATGAAAAGAAGAATACCGTCTTTAATCCAATCCTTCTATAGCCTTCCTTGCATCCTCATAAACATCAATACTGAGCCACATCACTCTTGCAAGCTTATCCAGAGCCTCCAGAGCATCGCCTTTAGAAATTAAATGTAACCTGCCGGACTTTATCAGCACGCCTATCGAACCAGCGACCTCCAGACCCAATCCCGCAGCGAACCTCCTTGCTGCAAGGTCATCAATGAGTACAGGCAGTTCCCTTCTTCTTGCGAGCATTATCGCTGCAGCTTCTCCAATATCTATCCCGGCGCTCTCTGCAATTTCTTTTACTGTATCTTTATTGCCCTGCTCTATCTCAATCCAGCCGTTTTCGATCTCGATTTCTATCAAAAAAGCATCCGCCATACCTTCATCCTTTCCCCTGTCAACGACTTCAAGTTTGACTTCATGAGGAATTATCACCTTTCCAAACAGTTCTTTAAGAAGTTTTAACCTGTCTATCCTGGCAAGGTGTATGAGTGGACCTGAATTGCTTACGATCATTTTTCGTTCATTGCCCATTTTATATCCACAGCCAGGTCTTCTTTTTCATACCTGAATGGAATGTTTCGTCGCTTTAATTCTTCAAGCGCCCCCCTGTAGGTCAAGCCTGCCATCCTTGCGGCTTTCCAGAGGGATACCTTCCCTTCGGAATATGTATCAAACGCTTTTTTTACCCGGTATTCCCGTAATGCTTCACCTATAAGCTTCCTAAGCATTGTGCCCTTATCAAGAACTTCGTGTTTACACGCCTCCTCGATCTCATGCAGATATTGTTCAGGCAGCCGAATTGATATTGTTTTCATATATTATTACGTTTTATTATAACGTATACTTATAACTTTGTGGTCGTTCATGAGCAGCAAAACATTCAATAGTATATATATACAATATTACATGGAATGATCTCGGATATTACATTATTCGTCTATGCTTTCACATCTATCTTCGCGATAGTCAATCCTTTAAGCGGTGTGATGGCATTTGTTTCACTCACTTCGAAAATGAGCGCCGCGGATAAGATCTACGTGGCGAAGCGGTCAGTTGTCATCGCCTGCATTATCGCAGTCATCTTTTCGATCACTGGAGAATATCTATTAAGCGCTCTTTTTAATATCACAGTGGATCACCTGAGAGTTGCAGGAGGCATCCTGCTGTTCCTTGTGGCAATGGACATGTTATTCGCGAGGATGACAAGGGAGAGCATTACGTCCGAAGAATTGTCAGATGCAGCCCAGAGGGAGGATGTTTCCATATTCCCGATGGCATTACCCATCCTGACAGGACCGGGCGCCATTACCACCACTATCCTTGTGACAAAGGCTGGAGGTGATGATCCATTTTCGAGAGTGATTATCATAGCCGCTATCCTTTTGACCTTCGTGATCACATATGTGATCTTTCGGTTCTCAGATACTGTCAACAGAGTGGTGGGACTGACAGGTATGATGGTAATGACCCGCCTGATGGGACTTTTCCTTGGAGCTATCGCAGTTGATTTCGTGGCTCAGGGAATAAAAGGAATATATATTAGCCTGGTCTGACCTCTTCGATAATAATGAAAATCCTTGTGATTACAGGCAGGCTTGCAGAGAACGCAGTAAGAAGATCAGTTAAAGATGGCGCAGACGTGCTTGTTCTTGGCATTGAGGTTGCCGCGTTCACCACCCCGGCTCTCCTTCGGCGCTCTCTTCCCCAAAACAAGTATGACATGATACTTGTCCCGGGTCTTGCATCGGGCGATTATTCCGGGCTTGAGAGGGAAATTAACACGCCTGTAAAGCTTGGACCTAAACATGCAGTTGACCTTGGTTTTGTGCTGTCATATGCCGGTGATACGGCATTTTCCACAAAGATCCCTGCATGTGAACTCCTGAAGGAAAAAAGAAAGGACTCCGCCCTTGAAAAAGCAGCAGAGCTTGAAGAAAGCTCCACCGCGTCTTTGTCTATCAGGGATATGAAACTTGGCGGGAATTCCAGGATGAAAGTGATGGCTGAAGTGGTTGATGCGGGTCATTTATCCGACAAAGAACTCACGAACAGGATACTGTATTTCGTAGAACAGGGCGCTGATATCATCGACCTGGGGCTCTCGCTTGATACCACAGAGGAAGAGACGAGGACTGCTGTGAACATAGCAAGATCAGCCGCAAAAGTTCCTCTTAGCGTGGATACACTGGACCCCTGCCTGCTTAATACTGCCCTGGACTCAGGAATAGATATGGTGCTGAGCTTAAACTCCAGAAACATGGATGAAGTGAAAGAGAACATCATCAAAAAGTCCACAACAGCCGTCATAATCCCTGATCATTCCACTGATATTGATAGCCTCTTCCACAACATCGATCATGCAAGAAAGATAGGTATCACAAATATCATCGCAGACCCTGTGCTTGAGCCTTCAGGTCATGGATTTTTAGGATCTCTCAACAGGTTCAGGGAGTTTCGTGAGCGCGACAGGACAACACCGTTA
>JAHIHJ010000280.1 GCA_018899795.1 Methanobacteriota archaeon | reverse complement strand
GAACCATCGAAGCTATTGTGACACGGCGATCAAATTCTAAAGTTATTGTATCATAAGCCCAAATGATTGTAATAAAAATGACAAAGAATGTTATTATAATTAGCCCGCCCACAACATGGATCATGTCTGTAAGTCCGCAAATTTCTCGTGATAATGATTCTACGCTAATACATAATTTTCTTTGATCTTCTGTGGATTTCGCCACCTCATCAGGATAAACAAATTCCTTAATCCACATAGCGTATGCTTCTCTACTCTGTCCTATAAACTGACCCAAAAGCACACTGAATAAACCAAAAAGTAAAACATCGAAAACTAATAGGGTCATCATTTTTAACACCAGCTAAACTAATAATAAAATAGTAAAAAAGGAGTTAGCTACGCATTTATAGTGCTAGTTTTATAATAATTGCAATAACCATTGCTATCATCAAACCGATGTACATACGCTTTAAGCTTTCAGCCATCTGAACTACTCTCATTATTTCCTCCACCTAACCGTTTCGTTTTTTATTGTTTCCGGCATGTTCCCTTCTTTTGAGATATATACCAACTAACTGTTAGTTGATACTTGTTCTCTCATCAAAGATATATAAGTTACGAATGGTTACGAAGCATAGTTACGAAACATAGTTACGATTCATATTATAGTCATGATAATCATATTATGCCAATTGTATATATGGTTTTCTGTCCTCTTTACCTCTTTTTGTAATTCTATGACAACTAACCTCCAATGTATCTATTCAAACAAAACCCAATAAAACTTTCGATGCACATTCAGATGTAAAGCCAGATAATGTTGGCAATACTAATGTAATACCTGATGTGAACGCCTTGATACGATACTTAACCTTTAATCGATATTACTAAACTTTAATATCTTTTTGAACGGATTTAATCGTGCCTTCGCTTGTACTTTCTCTCGGAATATGAAGGAATTAGAAAAAGATTAATTTTATCGTTATTTTTCTATTTTTCAAATTTGGCAAGACGGAATGGCATTATCCCATCATCCCCAAAACCCAAATATAAGAGAAAAATATAAACCCCTAATCCCCCTATTTAAACAAATTCAGGAGAAATCCATATAATATCCATCGAAAACCTCTCGAAATCATTCGGAACCAACATCGTCCTGCGCAACATCAACCTCAAGATAGAGCAGGGCGAGTTCCTAACGATATTCGGACCCAACGGAGCAGGAAAGACCACGCTTATAAAAATATTGTCCACTCTTGTAAGCCCGACTTATGGCAGGGTCATCATCGATGGTATTGACATTAAAGAAAACTCCATCGAGATAAGGAAAAAGATCGGCGTCATCTCGCACGAAACATACCTTTATCACGAGCTCACAGCAGCCGAGAACCTCGGGTTCTTCGGGAGGATGTACGGAACAAGCGACCTCGAAGAGCGGATAAACGACCTGCTGAAACAGGTCGGCATGAGCTACAGGAAGAACGATCGCGTAAGGACGTTCTCACGGGGTATGAAGCAGCGCCTTTCCATAGCTCGAGCCCTTGTCCACGATCCTTCTATTTTATTCCTCGATGAGCCCTATACAGGTCTTGACCAGCACGCAAGCGCCACTTTTGACAGGATACTCTCAGGAACGAACGCGCACGATAAGACACGCGTTCTCATCTCCCACGACATAGAGCGCGGAATATCGATGTGCGACCGCGCCATAATCCTCACAGGCGGGCAGATCGCGCATGAAATGAGCCAGAGCGAGATAAAAGACCTCCTCCAGTGCAGGGCAATATATGAGAAGTTCGTGGAGGAGCGAAAATGAAGTTCCTTGAGATAGCAATGAAGGACTTAAGGCAGGAATTCCGCACCAAGCAGATGCTCAATTCAATGATCATATTCTCACTTCTTGTAATGGTCATTTTCAGCTTCGCTTTCGGTAATGAGTCGACTATACCCATCCAGGGCATCAATAAAAAGGTCATAGACCTGCTTGCGCCAGGGATGCTGTGGATAGCATTCACCTTCGCAGGGATGCTTGGTCTCTCAAGATCGTTCGCAGGAGAAAAGGAAGAAGGCTGCCTTGAAGGATTGAAGCTGTGCCCTGTGGACAGGGCTGAGATATATAACGGCAAGGTCATTTCCAATGCCGTACTGATGTTCCTGATGGAGATAACAACAATTCCTATCTTTGTTGTTCTCTTTAATTATGACCTAAAGAACATTCCAGGTCTTGCACTTGTTATCATACTTGGGACTTTCGGTTTCATCTTTGTGGGAACGCTTCTCTCTGCGCTCACCGTGAATACAAGGACAAGAGAGATACTGCTCCCCGTAATACTGTTCCCTGTACTCATCCCCGTGATACTTTCTGCTGTGACTGCGACAGGGACATTGCTCTCAAAAGGGGATATTTCTGAAATATGGGGTGAGCTTCAGATACTTGCCATATATGATATCATTTTTTTTGTGGTGGCGCAGCTTGTTTTTGAATATACTATTGAAGATTGAAAGACAATAATATTTTAATCAGTTAACGTAACGGAAGAAGATGTACCTTGAGCATGCGGATAAGAATTTCGAGGATCTTGTTGCTGCAAGGATGCCTTTGTTCGACTGAGAGATACGCGGAGTGGAGATGCCCAAAAAGGTCATAATTTGACTTTTTCCCCTTTTTTTAGCCCAAATCTATTTATGTAACTAAATGGCTAATCCAGAGTGGTCTGAGGAAACGATGCATTTAATCATTACAGAGAAGCACGACACTGCAAAGAGGATCGCGGCGATACTATCCGAAAAGAAACCCAAAAAGGAACGAATTAACGGCGTTGACACCTATTCATTCGATAAAACAGCGGTGATAGGTCTTTCAGGGCACATTGTGGAAGTGGATTTCCCGAAAGAATATAATAACTGGCAAAAGACTGATCTTAAGGAACTTATCCATGCCGAGATACACACCTCACCAACTCATGCCAACATTGTTACAGCGCTTCGCAAACTGGGGAAAGAAGCAAAGCATCTCACCATAGCCACTGACTACGACAGGGAAGGCGAACTCATCGGCGTCGAAGCCCTGAAAGTGATACAGAAGGTAAATCCCGATGTTCCGGCAGACCGCGTGCATTACAGCACTATAACCCCTGCAGAGATAAAACAGGCATTCGCACATCCTACGAAGATCGATTTTAACCTGGCAGCAGCAGGCGAATCCAGGCAGATCATAGACCTTGTCTGGGGCGCTGTGCTGACGAGATTCGTTTCGATAAACGCAGGACGGTACGGGGACAGGTTCCTTTCGGTAGGGCGAGTCCAGTCGCCAACGCTTGCTATTTTGGTGAACCGGGAAAAAGAAAGGGATATTTTCGTGCCTGTTCCGTACTGGGAAATATATGCGATACTGGCAAACGGCGGAGAATTCGAGGCGCAGCATAAGAAAGGACGGTTCCTGGATAAAGCCGAAGCAGAAGCAATACACGCAAAACTCGGAAAAACAGGAACTGTCAAAAGCATCGAAACAGGAAAACGAAACGAAAAGCCTCCAACTCCATTCAATACAACGGAGTTCCTCAGAGCTGCAAGCGCGATAGGCATCTCTCCAGCCAATGCAATGAGGATAGCAGAGTATCTCTATGTTAACGGGTTCATCTCGTATCCCCGTACCGATAATACTGTTTATCCTGCCTTGCTTGACACTAAAGGCATTCTCGCCTCATTCTTGAATACGGAATTCCATGAGTATGCAAAGAAGCTCCTCGCTGGAGAACTCCTACCAACAAGAGGCAAAAAAGAGACCACCGACCACCCGCCAATACACCCTGCAACGCCTGCCAAACGAAGCGAACTCAGGGAAGATGAGTGGAAGATATATGAACTGGTAGTCCGCCGTTTCTTTGCCACTTTTGCAGGCGAAACGAAATGGGAGACCATGTCTGTTATCGTTGATATAAGCGGCGAAGATTTCGGGGCGAATGGCGCAAGGCTGGTCGACCAGGGATGGCGATGGTATTACTCATACAATGTTCCTGAAGACAGGATCCTGCCAAAACTTGTGGAAGGGCAGGTACTGACGGTCAAAGAAACGAACCTTGTGGGGAAAAAAACGCAGCCCCCTTCAAGATACGGGCAGGGGCATCTGATAAAGATAATGGAAGACCTGGGCCTGGGCACAAAATCCACGCGCCATGAGATCATCTCGAAACTCTATTCCAGGGCTTATGTTGTGGGCAATCCCCTGCAGCCTACAAGGACAGCATACGCTGTTATCGAAGCGCTTGAGACGTACGCAAACACCATCACAAAACCTGAGATGACAAGCAAACTCGAGAATGATATGGATGATATATCAGAAGGCAAGAACACTGAGGATTTCGTGATAAAGGAATCCAGGGAGATGCTTGGTGGTGTGTTCAAGGATATGGACAAGAACAAAGAGCATATTAGTGAAGCGCTCAGGAACGGTCTTTACGAAGACCGTATTATCGGGATTTGCAAGAAGTGCTCATCCGACCTGATAATCAGGAAATCCAGGAAAGGCTCGCGGTTCATTGGATGCTCTGGCTATCCGAAGTGTGATTTTTCCCTTCCACTACCCAAGGCAGGGCAGATAGTGGTCACTGATAAGCAGTGTGAACAGCACGGTCTTTATTTCATAAGGATCGTTACCAAAGGGAAGCGTCCATGGGATATCGGATGCCCTCACTGCAATTTCATCGAGTGGCAGAAGAAACTTGAAGAGGAGAAGAAGAACGGGACAGTGAAAGAACCGGAAATGGATACTGAAGATAAGCCAGAAAAGAAACCAAAAGATAAACCCAAAACTAAACCAAAAAAGAGAACGAAGAAAGAAGAATGATGCTGGTTCCCCTGTTTGCGCGCTGGCTGAAAAAGGACACGCTGCGAGGCATATCGCATAGCGATATCCACGTATGGCGGTGAGCCGGACTTTACATCCCCAGCACTTTTTTCAGGTAATGCCCTGTATAAGATCCCTCTATCCTCGCTACCTTCTCAGGCGTCCCCTCTGCAACTATCCTCCCGCCGTTATCCCCACCTTCAGGACCCAGGTCTATGATATGATCAGCCACCTTGATGACATCCAGGTTGTGCTCTATGACCACCACGCTGTTCCCTGCATCCACGAGCAACGAGAGCATATCCAGAAGTTTCTGTATATCTGCAAAATGCAGACCCGTTGTAGGCTCATCAAGGATGTAGAGCGTCCTTCCCGTGCTCCTTTTGCTGAGTTCAGTGGAGAGCTTTATGCGCTGCGCCTCGCCGCCCGATAGCGTGGTTGCAGGCTGTCCAAGCCTGATATATCCAAGACCCACGTCAAACAGCGTCTGAAGCTGCCGCTTTATCCTGGGAATATTCTCGAAGAACGTAAGTCCCTCCTCTACTGTCATATCCAGCACCTGGGCTATGTTCTTTCCTTTGTAGACAATTTCCAGGGTTTCGCTGTTGAATCTTTTCCCGTGGCACACCTCGCACGGCACATAGACATCGGGCAAAAAGTGCATCTCGATCGTGATTATTCCGTCGCCCTTGCAGGCTTCACATCTCCCTCCCTTCACGTTAAAGCTGAACCGTCCAGGCAGATATCCGCGAGCCTTCGAGGACTGAAGTTTTGCGAACATGTCTCTTACAGGCGTAAAAACCCCGGTATACGTTGCAGGGTTTGAACGCGGAGTTCTGCCGATGGGTGACTGGTCGATTATTATTGCCTTGTCGATATTCTCAAGCCCTATTATGCCCCTGTGCGCCCCAGGCTTATCCCTTGCATGGTAGAACCTCCGCGCAAGCGCCTTATACAGGATCTCATTGACAAGAGTGCTCTTTCCCGAACCTGAGACACCAGTAACGCATGTCATCACGCCAAGAGGGATATTTACATCTATCTGCTTCAGGTTGTTCTCACCTGCTCCCACGATCGTTATTTTGCCATTCGACCTTCTTCTCTTGCCCGGGACTGCTATCGTTTTTTCATGGCTCAGGTATTTCCCTGTAAGGGATCTTTCACACTTAATGATATCATCCTGGCTTCCCGTGACAACAACTTCGCCACCGTGCACGCCAGCGCCCGGTCCCATGTCCACGATAAAATCAGCGCTGCGTATCATCTCTTCATCGTGCTCAACCACTATCACCGTATTCCCCAGGTCTCGAAGCTGGGTTAGCATGTTTATCAGCCTGCCGTTATCCCTCTGGTGAAGACCAATGCTTGGCTCATCCAGAATATACAGAACACCCACAAGGCTTGAACCAATTTGTGTTGCAAGCCGTATCCTCTGGCTCTCGCCGCCTGACAGGGTGCCGGCAGCCCTGTCAAGTGTGAGGTAATCAAGACCAACGTCCATCAGGAACCCAAGGCGAGCCCGCAGTTCCTTCATAATTGGTTTTGAGATTATCGCCTCTTTTTCAGAAAAAGTGATGCTGTTAAGGAACTCTATCGCCTTTTTGACAGACATGCGTGTCGTTTCGATAATGGACTTCCCGGCCACTGTTACTGCAAGACTGGAAGGTTTCAGCCGCTCGCCATTGCATACCGTGCATGGTTTGATGCTCATATACTGCTGTATCCTTTCCCGCCCCTCCTCAGATTGCGATTCCCTGTATTTGCGCGCCAGATGCGGGAGTACCCCTTCAAAAACGCTCCTGTGCTCCCACAGCCCGTCCCTTACCCGCGGAACATACCTGAAAAGCACTTCTTCACTGCTTCCATGCAGTAACACATCTACGTGTTCGGGTTTCAGTTCAGAAAAAGGTGTATCTAGTGAGAAACCGTAGTGTTTTGCCACTGACTGGAGCATCTGGAAATAATATCCGTGCTCGTATCCCCAGGGTTCTATGGCTCCCTTACCCAGGGATATGCTCTTATCAGGAATTATCAGGTCAGGGTCGAATTCCATCGTGCTCCCCAGCCCCTGGCAGGCAGGGCACGCTCCGCGCGGGCTGTTGAAAGAGAACATGTTAGGCTCAAGCGGCTCAAAGCTGATACCGCATTTCGTGCATGCTGCATGCTCGCTGAAAAGAAGCTCTTTGTCCCCGATCACCTCAACAACGACAATACCGTTCCCCTGCTTCAGCGCAGTAGCCACAGAATCCGCAAGCCTCTCTTCTATCCCTGGTTTTATTGAGATCCGGTCGACCACAACATCAATATCGTGCTTTTGCTGCTTGTTAAGATTTATCTCCCCGGACAATTCATGCATCTTTCCGTCCACACGGACGCGGGCGAATCCCGAAGAGGCAAGTTCTTCAAAGATCTGTTTGTATTCGCCTTTCCTCTGTCTCGCAATTGGGGCAAGCACATGGAGCTTTGCGCCTTCAGGCAGATTCATGAGCCTTATTACTATCTGTTCAACAGTCTGGGGAGTGATCTCACTTTTGCAGTTGGGGCAGTGCTGTTTTCCTATCCTTGCATAAAGCAGGCGCAGGTAGTCGAAGATCTCTGTGACCGTGCCAACTGTCGAACGGGGATTCTTGCTCGTGGATTTCTGTTCGATGGATATGGCTGGTGATAAACCTTCGATGTATTCCACATCAGGTTTGTCCATCTGACCCAGGAACTGGCGCGCGTATGCTGACAGAGACTCCACATACCGCCTCTGTCCTTCTGCATACAGCGTATCAAAAGCAAGCGATGACTTCCCGGAACCGGAAAGCCCTGTTATCACGATCAATTTATTGCGTGGAAGCTCAAGGTCTATATTCTTAAGGTTATGGACGCGGGCGCCCTTGATCACTATCTTATCTGATGACATGAGCCCTCACTTTATTCTTGAAACTCCCTGCTTTACTTTAAGGAGCAGCTTATCGGGCACATGTTCAAGAAGTTCAGGTTCAAGATACACTGCCCGTATCCATGCATTTGCCGATCTATCGAAACTCCCCAATTCATAATACACGCTCCCGATACCATGATACACTTCCGGCAGTTCAGGGTCTCGATTGAGTGCTTCCTGAAATTCCCTGAGCGCGTCCTCATGCCTGCCCTGTCTGGCATAGAGCGTTCCGAGGCTGCTGCGGGCAGGAAGATTTTCGGGGTCAAGCCTTAATGTTTCCTGGAACTCTCTAATAGCATCGGAAAGTTTTTCATGTTCTGCATATACGTTCCCCAGACCATAGTGGACGAGCGCATTATTGGGATGGAGTGTGAGCGCCGCTTCAAATTCTGCGAGCGCTTCCCCGAACCTCCCTGCCGATGCATAGATGTTCCCAAGGTTGCAGTGAGCCTCCGGATATCCGGGTCTAAGCCTGAGCGCCTCCTTAAGTCTTTCGACCGCCTTATCGACCAGACCCATCCTGTGATAAGTGACTGCGAGATTATTCAAGACCTCGATATATCCTGGGTCAAGCCTGAGAGCAACGTTAAATTCTTCGATCGCGTTCCCGCACAATTCCGCCCTGTCGTATGCCATGCCAAGGTTGTTATGGATATTATGGGAAAGTCCAATTCCTGAAGTAACATGGAAACTGGAGTAATACTGTGCGATATGTTTTGATGTTTCATCATCTGACACCGGGTTTTTCAAATAGTAATTGTTTTCTTTCTGTTCATATAGCCCGGCATCTATCTCAAATATAGAATCGATGCTGAAATCCACGAAGATCAAGGAATCTGGTGTGAATCCGTCTATTATGATAAAGACATGCGGACCTGAACTTGCAGCTTTTTCTTTATGGATGAACCTGCTCAGAATAATATATCCGAGCTGGGTGATGGCTGCGCATGATGCCAGGAATTCCTGTTCTTTCATTTTTTCTTCATGGGATATGCGGGAGTTATCAATGACAGCAAAGATGTCTTGACCCCTCAGGTCCAGTCCATTGACCATGAGTTTTATCAGTCCTGTGGGATAATCAGGGCGGTAGATGCCTTTATTTTCCAGGCGCTTCATCAGTTCTTTCAGGGTGTTGATAAGACCTGCCTGATCTTTTGAATCTATCGCCGCTCTCGCTTTCTGTTCAAGTTCATAAAACCCGATGTCATTTAATAAATTGTCAAGTTCATCTATAATATTCCGGATGCCCGCCTCACGGTAGCCGAGGCGCAAAAGCAGTTCGTGTATATCAGGGGAGGAGTTTTTTTGAGTCATTTCTTTAAAGTATTTATGCGCTGAAGATCTTCACCATTATGAATATCAAAGCGCTTATAAATATTACCCCAAATATGACCCATGATGCCGTGCATAACCCCGGGATAGTATTACAAATATGCCTTGTAAGGACGAATGCTATATAAACACCGAATATCACTCCGGCGATCAATATCTCTGATCTGTCTGATGGGTCCATGAGTAGCACTAATGCTGGCAAGTATAATAATCTATTTTAACGCCCCGACATCAACAAACCCCTGTCTTTGCCCCGTACCTGCCTCCCTTTGCAGTTTGTCCTGGTGGAACAATAGCTTGACCGCATTCTGCGCGTGCTCGCGGGTGCGCTTCTCCATGAGCCAGGCAAGCTCTGTCTCGTCCTTTGCCTCATCCTCATGCACGAATACCTCGATGATATGCGTATTTGTCATGAGTTGAGCCTGAATTATCCCCTGTGAGGCTTCGTGGGCGCACATTTTGTCTATTGGCTGTGAGCCGGGCATGCCAAGAGCCATGACCATATCGCATTTTTTCTCCTCGATCAGTTTTTTGCATGCCACAGGAAGGTCTTTTACTCCTGGAACTGTGTAGCGCTCTATCTGGAGAGACGCATTTTTCTTGAGTTCATCGATTGCTATTTTTCCCATATTGATACGGGAGAATGTGGTATCCGCGATTCCGACTCTATGCATATCAGATGATTTAAAGGCTTTTAACTATATTAAATTGATTCCCGGATTATCCTGCAATTTTGCGCGGATCAATTCTTCCATGCTCTCAATTTTTGCTTCCAATTCGGTGCTCATGCTGTCTGTTCGTTCCTGTACGCCTCTAACTTGCCTTTTCTCTTTTTAACATACGCTTTCATGGCGCTTTGTTGGATCAAGTACAATGATATTGCCTTTTCCAATTCTTCCCCCAAATTCCCACCTAATTTTCCATGTTTTTCAAGAACATATTTTTTAAAAAGCTTTTCCATTTCAGGTGAAATCTCAATATTCATAAGGGAATACTTTAATTTATAATATTATGTAGTTAACTATTCAAATAGTAAAACTGCGGAGCCTTCCGGTTCGCCTGTGTCCAGGATCGCCGCTGCCGGGGAACTGGGCACTTCACTTCGCGGGTACCTGCGCTTTCAGTTCTCTTGATGCAGGGGGGGAGATGCACGGATTTGACGGATTTCCACTGATACGAAATCCGAGCGCATCCGCGTCGACTGTCATGCCAGTCGATTGCGTGCAACGTATGTCAGTGCGCTGGCATACGTGGACGTCAGAGTGTGTAAAAACTATTTTTTAAGACAGTTCGATTTCCAAACTCCCCAAT
>JAHIHJ010000279.1 GCA_018899795.1 Methanobacteriota archaeon | reverse complement strand
TTTCAGGGTGGAAGCGTACTCATTCAACCTCAGCGAAAGCTCGATCTCAGGAGAACCAGCCCCTGCAACAAGCTTCTCATCTTCAATAGCCACGCCAACAACCCTTAAAGCATCTTCAAGAGCGCGTTCTGTGCTGTCTACCACATGCTCTGTCCCGCCCCGGATGAGTATCGATACTGCTTTTGGATTGCTGCAGTCGGTGATGTAGATAGCCTTGTCCTCGCCCAGTCCTTTTATTTCAACCAATCCGGCTGTCCCGATATCTGTTCCATCAAAATCATCCACGCTTGTGATAAGGTTTGCGCCGGTCGCACGCGCCACTTTTTCGATGTCCTTTTTCTCAACGCGCTCAACAGCAAGGATATTTGCTTTCGCAAGGAAATACTGCGCGATATCATCTATTCCCAGTTGACAGAGGACTACGTTCGCCCCAGTTGCAGCGATCTTGTTAACAATGTCATGGACTATCTGCTCTTCCCTGTCAAGGTAAGTCTGAAGCTCACCAGGTGAAGATATCTTGATATCGGCATCAAGCTCCATCTTGCTGAATTCTATGGGTCTTGTAACGAGAGCAAGCTTCGCTTTTTTCACTCTATTTGGCATGTTGACCTGCGCTCTGTCCTTGTTCAGCACGATACCATTTATCAGCTCGCTGTCATCCAGGCTTTTTCCAACCATTTTCTCGATCTTGATATTATCGATGTCAACTGACTTTTTTCCATCTTCTTCATCCACGATCGCCTTGACCGCTGAGACTACTATTTGCGCCAGTTTTTCAATAGAGGCTTCTGCGCCCTTTCCAGTCATCGCTGTTTTTGCGATATTGATGAGAGCAGTTTCATCATCCGCTACCGTATGGGTAATATCCTTTAGAAGCTCAACCGCCTTTTCTGCAGCCATCCTGTAGCCTGTAACAATATTTGTGGGGTGGACACCCTGTTCCAGTAATTCTTCTGCCTGTTCAAGAAGTTCTCCGGTAAGCACAGCAACCGTCGTTGTGCCGTCCCCCACCTCATCGTCCTGCGTCTTTGCCACCTCAACGAGCATCTTTGCCGCAGGATGCTCGATATCCATCTCTTTCAGGATGGTAACGCCGTCGTTCGTGATCGTGATGCTGCCGCCAACGAGCATCTTATCCATGCCCTTTGGTCCAAGCGTGGTCCTCACAGCAGCGGCTATGGCTTTTGCTGCCATGATATTATTTGTACGGGCTTCTTTTCCCCGGGTTCTCTCTGTGCCTTCCCTTAAAATTATGATCGGCTGTCCGCCAAGTTGTGCTGCCATGAATATTATCCTCCAATTTTATATAAGTATATTTCACTCCCGACAATTATATAAATATATTATGAATATATAATAGTGGGGCTAGGTTTTGTGCAAAACAATGTTTGAGGTTCTATATAAGAATAACGGTTGGATTATCATCCGAGCTTACATCGGGTTTGCCATGGAAAGTCCCATCATGATACAAAATTCATGATGAGTTCAGGAACGAAGGAAAGGAAGTAACAATATAAGCAAAATACAAAATAAAATAACATAAAAAATGCCTTTCACCACCATCATATTCTGTTTAATTATATCCGGCGTCTTCTTTTTCAATTCGGCTGTCCCGCGTTTTATTCCCGGCAGCTTGTTCTTTATATAAGGGATATTTAGCTGCAATACATCCTGATTTAGATCTTCCGGACTTTTTGCTTCTGAAAAATCCTGGAACCAGTCGCATGAAGGATTCAGGCAGAACTGGGAAACAGGTATCTTGACGGTACCCAGCCCAATGGACTTTTTCAGGCTCTTTGTCTGTACTTCGCCTTTGCATTTAGGACATTTTTCAACAAATTTCATGTTTAATATATATTATTGTGGACAGTATTAAGATTAACGGAAATCTATATAAAACCCAATAACAAACACAAAACAATGCATATAAAACCTGAGATCCGGGTACTCGGGATAGACGACTCGGCTCTGATCGATCCGAAAGTCATTATCATAGGCGCCTTCATGAGAGGAGGAGAACAGCTTGATGGCGTGCTCAGATCCCATGTCACAAAAGACGGGATGGATGCCACAGATAACATAATAAGGATGGTCAAAGGTTCTAAGAATTACGGGCAGATAAGGGTTATAATGCTGGACGGCGTCACCTATGCAGGTTTTAACCCCGTTGATATACATAAGCTGTATGACGAAACTGGCATAGCGGTCATTGTTTTTATGCGTTCATGCCCTGATTTTGATAAGATCAGGCTCGCACTTACGCATCTTTCAGAAAAAGAGGAGAAATGGGAAATAATCCGGCGCGCGGGGAGAATATACAGAATAGATGGGGCAAATCCTGTGTTCATCCAGTTATGCGGCATCGA
>JAHIHJ010000278.1 GCA_018899795.1 Methanobacteriota archaeon | reverse complement strand
GATTTTGGCTTGCCTGTACCTTTGCAGTCAGGGCATTCCTTCTGGCTGAGTATGATGGAGCCTGTGCCTTTACAATCCTTGCATTCTGTGGTCATAGATTTTATTGATAGATGCGGTTCGGGATGAAATAAGTTACGCGGGATAATTTGTAAGACATGCGTTGAGATGGATATTCAGGTTATTGAAATCGCTGTAAATCCGGATCATGTCCATATATTCTTTAAATACCCTCCGCTGGATAGAGAGTGAACTCAAAAAGAAAGAAGCAGAAGCAGAGTATAGAGCAAGGGAGATCAAAAGTAAATGATAGCGTCCCTTCGCCGACTCTTCGGAATGCCTTGCATTCCTTGTCCCTATCGGGAGCGCATAACAGCGGATAAAAGGGAAATCAAAGATTTCCCAAAATTGCTCTTTGAGCAACTTCTTTTATCCGCAGGACGTTAGGCGACATTTAACATATCGTGGAGGTGATAAAAATTGATAAAGAAGAGTGCATTGGAGGATATTGAACTTACCCAAGAAGATATGCTGAAAATTTCTTATTTACAGCTGAAGAGTGTGAAGGAAGAAAAAGGCAGGATCAAAGAGAGGATACGATTACTTGAGGGTTCGCTTGATTTCGGTTGTGATGAGGCATATGGCGCGCTTGCAGAATTGCTGAGAGACAACTTCGACTCACTGAGTCATCATAATAGAATGGGTGTCTTAAGTATTCTCGAAAAAAGCAAGAAAGTGGGCTGTATCGAACCGTTCATCGATATCTTGGAGCGTTTCGAATCGATGGAACCTAAAAGTAGATATCTATATGAGCAAGTGGGGAAAATAATCGAACTTCTTGGAAAAAGTAAAAGAAAATGGCTTATATACATACTTACAAAATACAAAAAGAATTCGAGTAGATTAATAAGAGATGCAACAAATAATGCGATGTCAGAACTATTGAATGCAGAAAATCTGAAGTACAATCCATAGGCAGTGTGTACGAATAATGCGATGAACTGAGGAATTATAATGAAAAAGAAGTTCAATCAAGTATACCAATTTAAAATTATGCTGAGAGGGACTAAACCACCGATTTGGCGACGAATACATGTCCCGGAAACTTATACATTTTGGGATATACACGTTGCCATTCAGGATGTAATGGGTTGGTCGGATTATCATCTTCATCTATTTGAGGTTGTGAATCCTTCCACAGGAATGAAATGTGAGATCGGTATCCCTGAAAAAGAATATGATGAATATGGGGAGACACTATCGGGCTGGAAACAAAAAATAGCTGACTATTTTTCAATGGAAAATCCAAAAGCAGATTACGTATATGATTTCGGTGATAATTGGGAACACAATATACAATTGGAAAAGATACTTCCTCGAGAGAAAGGTGTTAATTATCCGGTGTGTATCAAAGGGAAAAGAGCATGTCCACCTGAAGATTGCGGAGGTGTCTGGGGATACGAAGAATTTTTGGAAGCTATAAAAGATCCCGCCCATGAAGAGCACGAGGGAATGGTGGAGTGGATTGGTGGGGAATTTGACCCGGAACATTTTGAAGTGAATAAGGTTAGTTTTGATGATCCAGACAAACGTCGAAAAATTGCATTCGGGTAGAAGACGCACATCGTCTGACACGGCATATACGGTTCACCTTGTTCGCCCAAATTCCTCCTTCGGCGGAACTTCGTAGATGCTGGGAACGTTAGCAGTAATTATTCATTAACGAGGTGACTGAAGTGAAAAAAATATCAATAACAAAAGATGCAAAAGATTATTTGCGAATTATTCCATTACATGAATCGGATAAAAAAGCTGGAATAAAGTTCAGTTTTATAGACAAAAATTTCGTGGTTCGTTATTTTTCCGAAGACAAGAAGGGAAATCTACTTAGACTTGTTTACAACGATTTTGGTTTAGCAGAACATGAGATGAGTTATCATAGTTCAAATTCTCGTGATCAAAATCCTGCTCTGTTAACTAAATCAAAAAATACTATTACACGCCAAACCATAACTAATGAAATTATAGATATTTGTGTTTCCAACTTGATATTACCAATTCCTATTTGTAGAATTACAATTAATAAAGAAACGAATAAAACTTACAAGTTAAAAAAG
>JAHIHJ010000277.1 GCA_018899795.1 Methanobacteriota archaeon | reverse complement strand
TTCAGCATTAACGATAATAAACCCCGCAACTTTTATATATGATTGAATTGTGGTAGGTATTCGATGGGCAGGACATCTTTTTTAACACACTAACCCCCACTCCCCAACCTGCCCATCTTTCTTATTTTCCCCAGAACGGATGTCCTCTTCGCCTTATTTCCATATATGCCATCAGCGCCTCTTTATCTTCGATCTTCATAGCCCCGAAAAGCTCCTGCTCTACTATTTTCGCATGCTTCTCGGGAACATCGATATAGAGGATATCCCCTTCCTTAATCTGCCGCCCAACTGTCGGTCCATCAATAGCCACAGCCACTTCCTTCCCGGATGTCGCTTCGCTGATATTTTCGTTGTGTTCCTGGATGCCTTTTATCTTCCCGACTATCGAACCGTCATCTTTCATCACTTCAAGGCTGGTCTTGATTATACCGCCCATGACGCGCACGCCCACGACCGCAGGCTTGCTCTGCCTGAAAGTACAATCAGGCAATATCATGAACCTACCAGGTTTGATAATGGTCTCATAGCGCTTTTTCTCGATGATCACCTTTTGCTCTGCCACCCATTTCTTGTAATCTTCAATAAGTTTGTAAATGACGTTGTTTATGAACACCTTAACTTCCGAACCCGTGACTTCTTCCCCGGCATCCGGAAGTAGATCAACATCAAATCCCACTATGACCGACAAAAGCGGATCCTTTACAGTCTTTGCTTCAGAGACATCCCGTTTTGAGATATCCCCGATGTCTGCCCGCCGTATGGGAATATTTTCTTTCTTCAATTCGTTGACAAGGGCTTCAAGTGAGCCCAGTGTATCCGCTTTTATCAATATGCCGCTTGACTGTGTCTCGATCCTGACAGCATCGATCTCGGATTTTATATGGGCAGCGATCTCATTTATATCTCCCGAAGCTACCCGTATCAGCGAACCCGCAAGAGCGCCTTCAAGATTGGGCGCAGCTATTTTGATCCCGGATGCAGCGACAACCTTCTTCACCTGTTTGAATTTCTCCTCAGAGCGTATCTCTGAAAGCGGACGCGGTTTTAAAAGAGCCCTGATCTTCGTTACTATAGGCTCATTAAGGCTTCCGACCACCACGGTGTCTCCGACATTGAACTCCCCATCATACAGTATCACGTCCAGTGTTGTGCCAAGACCGGTCTCTTCCTTCACTTCAAGGACCGTGCCTGTCCCGGGCCCCACAGCCCTGAATTCCAGGTCTTTCTCCAGGAACCTCTGCGCAAGCCCCATCTGGACCATGAGAAGGTCTGGTATTCCTTCTCCTGTTCTGGCGCTGACCGGTATTACGCCAATGTTGCGCTGGAAATCGCGTACCCTGTCATATCTGTCAGAGCTGAAGCCCATTTCATACAGTTTGCCGATTATAATGTATATTTTCTCATCAAGCGCAACCTTCACATGTTCTGCCTGTTCAGGATAAGAGAGGATAAAAGGTTTCCCGGGTTGAGGGTTCCAGCCAGAGAGCTTATCGATCTTATTTGCTGCGACAACGAACGGCGTCTTGAATCTTTTGAGTATTTCTACGGCTTCCACCGTCTGGGGCTGGAATCCTTCGTTCACATCAACCACGAGCACTGCAAGGTCAGCAAGAGCGCCGCCCCTTGCCCGAAGCGTTGTGAACGCCCTGTGCCCCGGCGTATCGATGAAAAGCAATCCCGGAACTTTGGTATCCCCTTTGAATACATTCCCGCATACCCTTTTAACAACCTCAAGCGGCACTTCTGTCGCGCCTATATGCTGCGTGATCAGACCCGCTTCACGCTCTGCTATAGTTGTGCCTCTTATCCTGTCAAGAAGCGAGGTCTTGCCGTGATCAACATGCCCCATCACGCATACGATGGGGGTGCGCAGGTTCTGTGACATATGTTCATAGATTGAACTAAAAGTATATAAGTTATCAAGATGCGTCGCGGTTGTGTGAAAAATTACTTTTTTTTCTACTCGTAGACCCAGGTTTCGTCTATCTTCACATATTCCGCTATTTCTTCATCCCTGAAATGTATTTTAATTTCCCGTGCCGCGGACTCAGGTGAATCGCTGGCATGCACAATATTTCGTCCGGTATCAAGAGCAAGATCCCCGCGTATGCTCCCGGTTGCGGCATTGACCGGGTTCGTTGCCCCGTTTATTGCCCGCATCACAGAGACCGCGTTCTTTCCTTCGACAACCATCGAAACAGATGGTCCCGAAGTTATGAAATCGATCAGTGACTTAAAAAAGGGTTTCTGGACGTGTTCAGCATAGTGCTTCTTTGCCTGCTCAGGAGAGATGGTGTTCATCCGCAGCGCTGCTACTTTTAGCCCGCGCCGCTCGATACGACCGATAACCTCGCCCACAAGACCGCGCTGCACGCCGTCCGGTTTTACCATAACATAGGTGCGCTCCACGCTCTCACCTTAATTTGTTTTGCCTCTTGTTTTGCGTCCTGCTTCTGTCCATCTGACCTTTCGGGGTACTCTGCCAAGATTTAAGTTACCCTGACATTTAGATGAACAAAAATAGTACACAGTCCCGTCCTTGCGAGCATAAAGCTTGCCTGTGCCGGGTTCTATCGCACCGCCACAGAAAGAGCATTTCCTTTTTTCCATGACTTCACCTTGAACTCAGTTTTTTGGCTTCACGTGAGGTCTCAAGCAGAATAAGGATATCGCCGTTCTTTATAGGCCCAACCACATTGCGCGTGATGATCCTTCCCTTATCCCTGCCTTCGAGTACCCTGCACTGTATCTGCATAGCTTCTCCGTGCATTCCTGTCTTTCCGATAACTTCAATGACTTCTGCAGGATATCCGCCTTCTTCTTCAGCCATATTCTCACTTCTTCAGCGCTTGTACCTTCTGCGCCACGTCATCTACCATTTCTTTGGCTTTTCCGGGTTCGACTATCGCTGCCGCGCCACTGCCAACTGACAGACCGCATGCTGCGCCCAGTTCTACCTGTTTCTTGACAAAGATATAGGGTGTGTTCTTTTCATTGCACAGCGCCGGAATGTGAGCCACTATTTCAGGAGGATTCACGTCTTCGCCAATTATTACAAGTTTTGCGATGCCGCGTTCGATCGCTTTTGTTGCTTCGTTCGTTCCTTTCTTGATCTTTCCGGTATCCCGCGCTAACTCAAGGGCGCTGAGCGCCTTGTTTGCAAGTTCAACGGGTACTTCAAATTTTATATATGTTTGTGCCATATTAATTACTTCCTTCAGGACGATTGTCCTTCATCATTCACTTGATCAAAAGTATCGACTTCACTACAGCATAGAGTGGTATATATTTTGCGCTTATGAGGTTTCGTCATTTCCAGGTAATACCATGAGCAATTCCTTTGAACCTGCTCTTAACACGGTATAGTTCCCATTTCTGGTCATGTTATATTCCACAAAACCCATCTGTGTTTTATTATCTACCAGCCGGGTGAGGTTTTTAAGAGTATTTGGGTTCACATCGAGATAAGCTGACATCCGCTCATAGCTCCCGTTGTTCATCCTGATCCCCATATAATACTGTTTTGCAAAACTAATATTTGAGGTAATTGTCTGGTACGGGGCGTCTGGTACTCTGCTGAGCAGACCATTATAAGTATCGTATGATGTGACTGTCTCATTCAGGGTCGTGGTTAAATAAAGAACGTCCATCAAAATCTGCTGCGGGGCGAGTATGACAGGTCTCCCCATCACATTATATAACCCCTGCAGGCCCCCATCCTGTCTTATAAGCATAGAGTGATAATCATAATAGTAGGGGGAAACAATGTATTCAAAATCGTTCTTTTCAGGATCCATCGTGCTAAAAAGCAGGAACGACTTGTTTTCGCCGTATCTCATGTCAGAATAGAACACCTTTGTTGTGTTTGATCTATAGAGAGAATCAACGTCTGCAAGTATCGGATTAACCATTTTTGTCCATTCCGCCATCTGCGGGGTCATGCTTTCAAGATCAACAAATTCTGCGCTTACAGCACCGGGTGGTGTAATGTTAAGAGCATCCGAGATAGAATAGAAGGGCTGGTCGAAAGTCCAGAAATCAGGATCATATTTATCCTGTGTTCCATCATCTGTTCCATCATCTGTTTGCTGATTGGGAATATTCTGAAATATAATATAAAAAAATACAGAGCCAACCATAATGAATGCCAGAAAAAATGCCATTAATTTATTTGCGTCCTGCTGCTTCATGCCCCTTCATATTACCTGCATAATAATAAAACAGATGGTGCTTATTCACAGCGTACATGATCAAATCACTGATGAAATGAGTCACTAAAATCCCCACGCAACTTTTATATACAATGTACTCATTTAGACATTGATGTACAAAAATGTACAGTGATAATTATGAAAGAATATATCCTGAAACTTATCGAGAACAAGGCTCTCACATCTGAAGAAGCCGAGATCGCTATTTCAAAGATATTCACCGAAGCGACGGATGCCCAGATAGCTGCGTTCCTGACCGCGCTGAAACTGAAAGGTGAAACGCCGGATGAGATCGCTGGACTTGCGCGCGGCATGAAAAAGGCTGCGAACCTGATAAGACCGAATGTGAAAGGAACGCTTGTGGATACATGCGGAACTGGAGGCGACTCCACGGGCACGATCAATGTCAGCACAGGCGCCGCGATCGTTGCTGCGGCTGCCGGCGTACCTATAGCAAAGCACGGCAATTATTCCATCACCTCAAAATCAGGAAGTGCGGACGTGCTGCGCGAACTCGGCATCAGGATAGACATGCCGCCGCAGGAAGTGGAAAAGACAATAGAGAACGTGGGCATCGGATTCATGCTCGCGCCGGTTTTCCACCCTTCCATGAAACGCGTGGGGCAGATAAGGCGCGACATAGGTTTTCGCACTGTATTCAATATCCTGGGACCGCTCACCAATCCCGCAGGCGCACAGGCTCAGGTGATAGGCGTGTTCGATGGCTCCATGTGTGAGACCATGGCAAACGTCCTGAAAATACTGGGGACGAAAAGAGCGCTCGTAGTTCATGGAAGCGGTTTGGATGAAATATCGAATACAGGCGAAACGCAGATAGTCGAACTGAATAATGGAAAGATCACAAAATACACGGTGACGCCTGAAAAACTGGGTGTTAAGCGCGCAGACGTTACAGAAATCCTTGGAGGGACCCCGGAAGAGAATGCAAAGGATATCGTGGACGTAATGAATGGGAAAAAAGGAGCGAAACGTGACATCATTGCCATCAATGCAGGCGCAGCGCTGTTTGTGGGTGGAAAAGCTGAAAGCCTTGCCGCAGGAATAAAAATGGCAGCCCATACAATTGATAGCGGCAAAGCCCTTGATAAACTTAAGGATTTCGTAAAAGCCGCAGGCGACCCTGAAAAGCTTGCGCGCTTCCTGTGAGAGCAGATGAAAGTAAAAATTTGCGGTATCAAGTCAGAACATGATCTTACCATGGCGATAAATGCAGGAGCCGACGCTGTAGGTTTCATCACCGACGTACCTGTGGACTCACCCAGGAAGATCACTCTTGCCGAAGCATCGCGAATGATATCGAAAGTGCCTGTGTTCGTGACCTCGGTGCTTGTAATAATGCCAGAAAATGCGCAGCAGGCAGTGCGCATGATACAGGAAGCAAGACCGGCGGCTGTGCAGATACATAATGCCCTGCCTTTATCTGAACTTGTGACGATCAGGAAGACGGGCGTGAAACTCATCAAGACGATCCCTGTGTCCCCGGATTCGGATGCAGATACGCTGATAATGCAGATTAAAGAGCTTTCCGGGATTGCGGATGCTGTCCTTCTTGATACTGCGCTTGATGGAAAGACCGGCGGTACAGGTATGCCGCACAACTGGGAAGTAAGTTCAAAAGTCGTCCTGAACTCAGCCATCCCTGTCATACTGGCAGGCGGACTGAAACCTGAGAATGTCAGGGAAGCGGCAGGATGCGTGCGCCCGTATGCTGTTGATACGGCTTCAGGCGTTGAGACCGGCGGGAAAAAGGACGAAAAGAAAGTATTGGATTTCATAAAAAACGCGAGGATGCATGAAATTTGATATCGGCGAAAAGGAATTCATTCGTCTTGCAGAAGAAAAGCCGGTTATTATTCAATTGATGGCAGAAGTAAAAACCTCATGCACGCCGCTTGAGCTTTACGCCTCAATGGACAAAAAATGCGCATATCTCCTTGAGTCTGTTGAAAAGGAAAAAAAGCATGCCAGGTTCTCGTTCGTGGGCGCCCAGCCTGATGCGGTCGTCACGGTAAAAGACCGCATGGTGGCGCTTGATTACCCGAAGAAGACGTGTCTGATAGATTTCATAGAGTCTTCACTTTTAAACGTCTGCGATCTCAAAAGCCCAGCCGTAAGGCAGACTGGTCTATCAAATATCGGGAATGGGAAAGAAGGCATGCTCAAAGCGGGTTTTGATACTATGGATGCTGTAAGGATGGCTTTTGCAGCAACTGGTGTGAAATTTATCGGCAGCGGTTTTGACAGGCAGACCTTCATTGGGGGGGCTATTGGATTTTGCGCTTATGATATGGTGTACGACTGCTGGCTTGACATCCCGGCAAAAAAGAGCCAGACCCCGGATGCGCAATTCGCGCTCACCACAAAGACAGTGGTCTTTGACCACCTGACCGAAAAGACGTATGTTGTCCTGACGCCGTTCGTGCTGGATGATGCAAAAGAAGCGTACAGGGCAGCGCAGGAAGAAGCGGGGAAACTTGAAGCCATCATAAAAGCCGTAAAACTGAATCCAGAAAACAAGAACAAACCCCTTAGCATAACGCCAAACATGGAAAAAAGCCAATATGAAGATGCGGTCAGGAGCGCAAAGAAACACATAATTGACGGCGATATCTTCCAGGTGGTTCTCTCGCGTCGGTACGAAGTAATAACCGACCAGTCGCCGCTTGAACTGTATACGGCGCTGCGGATCGTTAATCCAAGCCCCTATATGTACCTCTTTGAGTTTAACGGCACGAGTATAATAGGCGCTAGCCCTGAGACCCTGCTTACAGTTCATAAGCGGAAAGTAATAATCAATCCCATCGCAGGCACATGCCAGCGCGGAAAGACGCCGCAGGAGGATGAAAAATTCGCAAAGGAGATGCTTGACAGTGACAAGGAGCGCGCCGAGCATGTGATGCTTGTTGACCTTGGGCGCAATGATGTGCGGATGGTATCAAAAGGCGGCACGGTCAAAGTGGACGATTTCATGTCAGTGCTGAAATACTCTCACGTACAGCATATCGAGAGCACTGTGTCAGGTACGTTGCGCGATGAATGCGACCAGTTTGATGCCACACGCGCCATATTCCCCGCAGGCACGCTGTCGGGGGCGCCAAAGATACGCGCGATGGAGATAATACACGACCTTGAGAAGGACGCCCGCGGGATCTATGGAGGAGGCGTTGGATATTACTCATGGAACGGGGATGCGGATTTCGCTATCGTGATAAGGACGATAATCAAGAACGGGAGGTCGGCGATAGTGCAGGCTGGCGCCGGTATTGTGGCTGATTCTGACCCTGAGTACGAGTACAACGAGACCGAGCGCAAGATGGCGGCGATGATAAAGGCGATAGGAGGGAAATAATGGTTTCGGCTTATGAAAATATTAAACCGCAGATAAAAGCGCCCAGAGTCACGAGCCTCCAGAGTCGCGCCTCTGGAGGGCGCATACACGTATGCCCCCGCAGGGCATACGTGGACGTGTACTCCGCGCAATCCGTGTTCTATCGTAGTCATTCTCGTGTGAATAATCTGCTATCTGCATTTATCAGTGTTCATCCGCGGCTAATTAATTGTGTTGGAGGGGTATGAAAGTATTATTCGTTAATAACAAGGACTCCTTTGTCTGGAACCTCGTGGATTATGTTTCTATATTTGAGCCTGATACCGTCGTTGTGCCGAACACCATTTCTTTGAAAGAAGTGGAAAAGATCAACCCTGATGCCATCGTGATATCACCCGGTCCCGGGCATCCCGCGAACCCGAAGGATATCGGGACATGTCTCGATATCATCAGGGAGGCGCGAGTCCCGCTGCTTGGCGTGTGTCTGGGGCACCAGGCGATAGCCGTGGCTTTTGGCGGGGAGGTGAGCCATTCACCCTCTGGGCCGCTGCACGGTAAGACTACGTTGATAAACCATAGCGGCAGCGGAATTTACATGGGGCTCCCGAATCCCCTTGTTGGAGGGCGGTACCACTCGCTGGCGATCACGAAGCTGCCGCAGGAGCTTGAGGTGACTGCGAAGACTGATGATGGGATAATTATGGGGATAAAGCATAAGCAGAGATCTATATATGGATTGCAGTTCCATCCTGAATCCGTGCTGACGCCTGATGGTTTGAAGATAGTGGAGAACTTTTTGAAGGCTGCACGGGGGAAAGAAAGCGGGTTCGGATCAGCAAAGGGAAAAAAGCCTTTTGAAAGGGAAAAGGCAGAGCATGAAGACCTGTGGTGATTAGGAATTTACGAACCTGTGTGTCTGAATAAATCATGATAGTCGGGAGCAAGAATTATAAGTGTACATGCACATACATGGATATTATGGCGACTAAAACTATAACGATCACGCTTGATGCCTATAGGAGATTGCGTGAAAAAAAAACCTCCAATGAAAGCTTCACTGATATCATATTGAAATTGACCAGAAGAAAGAATACGCTTGACTATATCCGCTCCCTGAAACCCTCTTACGAACTTGCGGATAATATTGAAAAAGCTATGCGGGAAACAAGAAAAGCAAAGCTGAGGAAATTCGATCTATAATGACGTGCCTTGACACAGATTTTATGATAGACCTGCTGCGCCGGAAACCTGAAGCTGAGAGGAGACTGGAAGACCTTGTAGCAGAGGGAGAAAAATTAACAACAACACCCCTTAATGCATCTGAACTATACAAAGGTGCATACGGCTCGTCCAAACCGATCGAAGAAGCCAAAAAAGTCAGGCATCTGCTTGAGACCCTTGATATACTTGAATTTTCGAGAGCAGCAAGTGAAACATTCGGGAAACTTTTTATCGAACTTGAGAGAAAAGGAAGCAATATTGGAGATTTTGACCTCCTGATAGCGAGTATCGCCCTTACTCATGGAGAGCCACTGCTTACGAAGAATGCAAGGCATTTTTCTAAAGTTCCGGGACTGGCGGTTGAAGGATATTGAATTTTAGATTGGTAAAGGGAAGATGCCGTTCAAAGGAGAAGAAGCCGAGCATGAATATCTGTAGTGATATTCCGTATTTTATCGATACCCATGCTTGAGCATTACATATACTCAGATATTTCTATTTTTAATCCCAGGCGCTATCAATCATGTTTAGCGTCTGTTATTCTTGACACTTCCATATATTCGAGCTTTTTCACCTCAATCAAATTTTAAAGTTCCACTTCGACGTCTTACTCTTACCCCCTGACTTTCAGGGTTTCATGGGTTACAAAATTTTAAATAGTTGAAAAGCGCATACAGCAGGAATGGTGAGAAAAACTCCCAAATTAATTTTGTAGCCCATATATAGGCTACAACGAAAAACTATGAATCGTGCTTCATAGGCTCATTTCGTGGAAACATAGCCCACATAACTCGGAATCTCAGGTTA
>JAHIHJ010000276.1 GCA_018899795.1 Methanobacteriota archaeon | reverse complement strand
TGGAAAATGTCTGGAGAATTCTTTCTGGAACTGGTTTGAAAACTGTGATCTGTCAGACTGTCAAAGGTCATATAGGGCCGGAAATATGGCCGGAATGAGAACTCTCTATCCACTGCAAGAGCTGCACAGTATGTTTCCATCATTTCCTCCTCCGAGTTTTCCATAACTCTTTTAATTGCCATAGGCTTCGCTGAACAGTTCGTAGAAGTCGATTATCCTGAAGCCCATACTCTCCCCGGCTTCCTCTTTCAGGTTCAACACTCTTTCAAAGGAGAGTATGCAGAACGGACAGTTGCTAATAAGGGTGTCTATGCCGAATTCTTTTGCGATTTCAATTCTCCTTATCGCCAGCTTATCAGCCAGGCTCGGAAATGCAGCCCTCACGCCTCCTCCCCCGCCGCAGCAGTAGCCGGACTTGGGAACCCTGACAAGTTCAACTTCCGGTATCTTCTGTATCAGGTTGATATAGATATCCTCGGCAAGTCCACTTGCCCTTATGTGGCATGGATAGTGATACATAGCTCTTATCTTCATTGATCTCAAATCATCTATGTTCAAATCTATGTTCGCAGATACATATTCTCCGACATCGTATATTTTGAAATCAATTGGAATATCGAATTCCTTAGCGAGAATTGGGAAGTCGTGCCTGAATGTAGAGTTACATCCTGAACAGCTTGTTAACACGTCAGTTATTCCCCTGCTGGCATATTCGTTGAATATTTTGAAGTTTATTTCCACGAAAGGACGCATGCTGTCTCTCTGACCTATCCTCAGGAAAGGTGAGCCGCAGCATGTCACCTTCCTGGGCAGGTGAACAGCAACCCTGTTCTTCTGGAATATGTTTATTATCGCATTTGCAACGTTCTGCTTTCTCCTGTTTATTATGCATCCAAGAAATAAGAGGATCTCTGCCTGAGGCTCACCTTCAAATTCCTTGATGTATTCCGGGAACATCTCAGTGGCAGGCTTACTTACGATCGGTACCACTCCCCCGGTTTCCAAAACTGAGTTTATGAGTCGTCTGTGGTCAGGTAGAGGAGCGTATCCAGTTTTCACAGCCAGGTAACGAAGCTTTTCTATTGTGCCTCTTCGAATGTTAATTTCCTTGGGACAGGCAAATTCACACTCCTGGTCGACAGGGCACTTGTAAAGTCCAAGCTCCACAGCCTGTGCCAATCTGCCTGCATTTCTATCCCTCGGGTCAGCCACAAACCTCAGAGCTTTTATCAGGGCTGCAGGTCCGCAGAAAGTGTTCTCTACATCGAGAGTGTTACAGTCAGAATAGCAGGAGCCGCATAATATGCATTCTCTAAGGCTTTTTGCTTCTTTCAATGCATCCGGAGGAATTATCATCTCCTCTTCAGTTACCGGAACAGTATTGTTTCTTACCAGATACGGCTGGATTTGTTTCATTCTTTCGAAAAAGGGCTCAAGGTCGACAACCAGGTCTTTTATCACGTCAAAATGATTAAGCGGATCAATGATGATAGCACTACCAGCCATCTGTTTTGTTATCTTTGTTCTGCATGCCAGACATCCCCTTTTGTCCACCCTTAGTGCGCATGATCCACATATCGCAGATCTGCAGCCCTGTCTGAAAGAAAGACTGCTGTCAATATTTTCTTTTATATAGTTCAGGGCATTAAGTACCGTAAGTCCCTGCTTCCATAGCATGGAGTATGTTTCATAACTATAAATCTATCCTTATCTCCCTTGACTTTGGATATTTCAGGTATATCTTTTTCAAAGACGATCTGCTTCTTATCCATCATTCTTTTGAAATCTTCTATAGATACCTGAACTATTTCATCCAGATTCAGGGATTCAAAATGGAACTCGATTTTTCCGGCATGCAACTTGCTAATGAATAGGATAGAATCTATCAAGCGTGTCAATCTATCCGCATTCCTGATAATAACTTCAAGACTCTTTTTTTGGTTATCTGAAAGACCATCTAGTTTTTCATCGTATAATAATTCCCCGTATCCTTTTATTGAGATAAGCGGCGTTTTTAATTCATGGGAAACGTTTGAGATGAACTCATCTTTCATTTTATCGAGCGCTTGCAGCTCTTCGTAAGCTTTTTGCAATTTTTGCAAGTTTTCTTTGGATTCCTTATATAAGCGCGCATTCTCTACAGCGATGCCTATCACATTTCCGATTGAGAACAATAAATCAAGGTC
>JAHIHJ010000275.1 GCA_018899795.1 Methanobacteriota archaeon | reverse complement strand
TTAGTATTGAATAGATCAAGCTGTACCGTAGGAACTACGGGAATTCAAGACCGTCAAGGACTCTCAAGCAGAGAGCCGATGCAACGGTACGCCCAAGCCCTTTAGGGTTGGGTAGTTCACGCCAACATTTTTACTTTAAGGGGTACATCTAATCATTATGACTGAAGAGTTATGCATAGTTCCTGACACAAGTGTTATCATCGACGGGAGAATAACGGCAAAATTGAAAGCCGGGGAATACCCTGAAGCTACTGTAGTAATTGCCGAGGCTCTCGTGGCAGAGCTTGAGGCGCAGGCAAATAAGGGACGAGAGACGGGATTCAAGGGGCTTGATGAATTAAAAGAACTGAGCGAAATGGCAAAAAGAGGCGAGCTCAGGATCGAATTCACAGGAAAGCGTCCCTCCCTTGAACAGATAAAACTTGCTTCTTCAGGAGAAATAGACTCCATCATACGCGCGGTCGCAGTGGAGCGAAAAGCGCTGTTCATTACAAGCGACAAGGTGCAGGCAGAGGTGGGGCGGGCAAAGGGACTGAACGTGGAATACCTGTATCCAGTGCAGGAAGAGCTCAATGAACTTCTTATCAGCGGGTTTTTCACAGATGACACTCTTTCAGTCCATCTCAAGGTCAAAGTGCCGCCCATGGCAAAGAGGGGCACGATCGGGAACCAGAAACTTGTCATAATAAGGGATGAGCCATGCACTGAAGAAGAACTCCATGTCATGAACCGGGAATTCATTGTCAGGACAAAACGCGACGAAGATTCGTACCTTGAGATCGATTATATCGGAGCGACCGTATTCCAGATAGGTTCAATGCGAATAGCAGTGGCAAAGCCACCGTTCTCTGACGGGATGGAGATAACTGCAGTAAGACCCATCGCTGTGGTAAGCCTAGATGATTACAGGATGGAAAAGGAACTGAAAGACAGGATCGTAGAAAGGCAGCGGGGGATACTAGTGGCAGGACCGCCGGGAGCGGGCAAATCCACATTTGCGGCAAGCATAGCTGAATTCCTGTACAGGCAGAACTTTATCGTAAAAACGATGGAATCACCGCGCGACCTTCAGGTACCGGATGCGATCACCCAGTACGCACCTCTTGAGCGGGATATGGAAAAAACAGCAGATATCATGCTGCTTGTGAGACCTGATTATACCATCTATGACGAGGTCAGGAAGACAAAGGATTTCCATGTGTTCACTGATATGAGAATGGCTGGTGTTGGCATGATAGGCGTGGTGCATGCCACAAGGGCAGTGGATGCTATCCAGAGACTGATAGGTCGTGTTGAACTCGGAATAATCCCGCAGGTGGTGGACACCGTTGTCTTCATTGAAAAAGGAGAGGTTGCAAAGGTGTACGATATCAATTTCACGGTAAAAGTGCCTCACGGCATGGTAGAGCAGGACCTGGCGCGTCCTGTGATAACAGTAGCTGATTTTGAGACCCATAGCGTTGAGTATGAGATATACACATACGGCGACCAGGTGGTCGTAATGCCTGTTGGAAATACCGAAAGCAGGCGTCCAGGCATGTGGGCTCTTGCGGGCAGGGAGATACGCAAAGAAATGCAGAAATATTCGCAGGGTATGGTTGATGTTGATGTGGTTTCAGATACAAGCGCCACGGTCTATATGGATGAAGAAGACATAGCCGGGGTGATCGGGAAGGCGGGAAAGAACATAGACCTTATCGAAAAGAAACTGGGTATACATCTTGATATAAGAGAGAGAAAAGCTGTCAGGGAAAAAGTCAATAAGATAGAAAAAAGCGAGATATCAGGTTTTATCCCCACGGTAGAGCGCTCAAAAAAACACGTGCTTCTCCACGTTGAAGGACTTTCGGGCGAGACCGTGGACGTGCACGTTGGCGATGATCATGTGTTCACAGCGACGGTGGGTCGCAAAGGGGATGTGAAGATCGGGAAAGAAACAGAAGAAGCCCACAGGATAATGAAGAATCCTTCGCTTGTGACGATGAGAAAAAGCGCGATTAAGTAAAGTTGATCTAGAAAGAAAAAAAATAAAAAAAAAGAGAAGAGGACTTAGCCAAACAGTGCGCCGAGTCCTTCCATTCCGCTTTCTTCGGCTTTGCCTTTATCTTCAGGTTTTTTTTCTGCCTCAGGAGCCGCTGCTGCTGCTGCCGCCGGGGCTGCTGCTGCTACTGGTGCTGCAAATGCTGCCTTTGCAATAGCTTCTTCGATATTGACGCCCTCAAGAGCAGAAACGAGTGCTTTTGCTCTTACTGCATCAACTTCTCCGCCTGCTGCTTTGATAACAGCAGAAACTGCTTCATCTGTAACTTTCTTTCCTGCGCTGTGTAATAACAGTGCTGCATATACGTATTCCATTTAAATCACCTTTTATTTTTTTTTGAGTTTCAGTTCACTTTGGTACTGCGGCAAGCTTAGTTTTCAGCTTTTCGCTGACCGCATTCGCATCCCTGGCGCTTGCCAGTTTAGCGACAGATAACATCTGAGCATTGGCTTTTGCCAGGAGCACATCGATGATATCCGGCATTATTATCTCGGCATTTATAGCCAGGTTCCTCGATTCTGACGCCGCCTTTGTAAGCAGTGTCCTTATCGTGGCTTTTGCCGGGTATGCCGCATTTATCGATAAATTGAACGCCTGCTGGACTGCAAGCGTGATGTCGCTTCTAAACTTGGTCTCATCCACTGCCAGCAGTTTGGATTCATATATCATGCCATTTTCATAAACTGCGCGAAGTTCAAGCCCAAGTTCTACGGGATGTATTTGAAGGCGCGACAATATGGATGCAAGTTTTGCATTTACAACGTCGCCTGCCCTGGCTACGGTCTTTGTCTCACGGATAACTACCTTCCCGCCTTCGATGCCTGCCGGAATTCCAGAGCCCTGCAGCTCGCCCACGATCGGGCCAGGGGGGAATGAAGTCGGACCTTTCTGGACTACAATGTCCTTAGGGGCTATACCTCCGGCTTTTATTGGGGCGGCAGTTTTACCCATCTCAAGCATTTTGTAAAGCTTGAACGGGTTTTCGTTCGTGAACAATAATGCGGTCTGATCGACCACATACCTGGACACTGGCTTGATAGTATCAGATGAACCTTCAAGAGCCCTGAATATGAGGTTGTTCCTGTACATCTTAACGTCAGCCATTCCTCGCAGGTTCTTGCGCATCAACTGGAGCTGGCTTGAGGGTATCCCGTGGACGCCTACTATACCTATTGAAGAATATGAGGTAATTAATTTCTTTATATCCTCCACCTCATCCGTTTTCCACTTGGGGATATGGATGCTGTGGTGTACGCCTTCTCTTGACATTTAAATCACCTTCACTGCCGGTCCCATTGTGGTCTTTACATAGATCGATTTTACGTTATACATACCACGTTCGTACCTGTGTTCAATGCGGTTTATTATCGCATCGATATTCTCTGATATCTTATCAGGAGACATCTCTTTTCTTCCCACAGAGATGTGGAATGTCATCTTGTCCTTGGACCTGACCTTTATAGAGTTCCTGGACTTGTTGATTACCTGGACAACATCTTTATCAGGTGTAAGCGGTATGGGCATTTTGCCCCTGGGACCAAGCACCTGACCGAGCGTTTTACCTATTAAAGGCATGTACGCCGATTCTGCGATGAAGAAATTTACTTCTTCAGCCAGGCTCTTTGCTCTTGGTTTATCATCTCCGAGAACGTTTATTTCATCAGGGTCAAAAACATAATCTGCTCCTGCGGCTTTTGCTCTCTGGCCAGTCTCACCTTTAGCGAATACTGCGATCTTGATCTGTTTACCAACGCCGTTAGGCAGGATGATCTCTTCATCAAGCCTGTTTTGCGGCTGGTTCATATCAAGATTCTTAAGGTTTATAGCCAGATCTATACTTTCTGAGAATTTACGCTGCGGCGACTTTTCCATCGCCATTTTAACAGCGGTTACTATCTTTTCATGTTCCAATATGATTCCTCCCGTAGTAGTCGACTCAATGGTCTCCTACGGTGATAGGGAGGTGCTATTTTCAATCAGGAAGTACTTTAAGGTATCGGTCTGTAAAGTAATTTTTCCTGCACTTCCCCGGCTTTTTTCTCATCCGTAAGTCTATTTAAAAGCGCCAGAGCGAACTCCATGGCCGTCCCGGGACCCTGGGATGTCATAATGTTCCCATCCTCTACTACCGATTTATCAATGTACCTGGCATTTTTTAACTCGTTTTCCATTCCCCTGAAAATAGTTGCATTCCTGCCTGCAAGTATCCCTGCCTTCGCAAGAACAGACGGCGCGGCGCAGATAGCAGCGACGATCTTTCCATTTGTGTTGTACTTGTTCACCAGTTCAATAACACGCCTGTCATTTCCAAGATTGACATAACCGGGTGAACCGCCGGGCAGGATTATGATGTCGAAAACTTCCTTGATGCTGTCAAGCGCTGCATCAGGCTGCATCTTAATTCCCCTTGACCCTGTGATAATCCCATCTTTCAAACCTGCAATGGTTACAGTTACCCCGCCCCTTCTTAAAACATCGACTATGGTAGTAAGTTCTATCTCCTCAAAGCCTTCAGCCATCAAAACCAGTGCTTTTGTCATAATAACCCCGATAGAATACTGATTTTATCATTCATAAACCTTGTTGCTACCATCATTTTAATCCAATAACTTTAGCCATCATCGAGCCAATATCTAGGTGAATTTCTCAGACATCACTGCCTTTTGTTTCCATCTCATATTCCTCCATGCCTTTTGCCATCAAGAACCCCCTTGCTCTCTCAGTATATTTATACTCGCCAACCTTGTCCCAGAACACCTTTGAATGGTTGGGATGCAGCAGGTGACTCATCTCGTGCATTATCACATAATCAAGAACCCATTTTGGCATTACCAGAAGTTTATGGGATATTCGGATAGTGCCTTTTGATGGCGTGCAGCTCCCCCTCACCCACCTCTGGTTTGAAACAAATTCGATAGAATTCACCTTTAGTTTCCCATCAAAATACATTTTATTGAACTCATCAAACCGCTTATTAAGATAATCACCATTATTTGCCCGGGTCTTCAGTATTTTTTTCTCGATCTTTTGTTTCATCTTCTCTATTAGCTTTCCTTCCTCTTCCCTGTGCAATCCTGTGGGGAGATATATTACAAGAGTTTCTCCGACCATCTTTGCCTGGATCGTCTTTTTTCTATCCCGGCTCCTGATCACCTTAACTTCCATAGTTCATACATTAACGTTGAAATGGTATAATAAAAATTCGGAGTGATTTCAGACATGCCCGGCGCGGCGCTTTTGTTCGTAAGTATCCATATAGCCGAGGATTGACCTTAAATCATTTAATCCGCAATCAAAAAAACTTCTGGTTTTTGGATGCGTCACCTTATCGATCAATTCCCCAATATTTGTCAGTATAAGGATAGAACTGATATAAATCAATATAACGTGCTGGGGCAAAATGAGCAGTGGTTGATTCATAGCTGCCTGCATATTAAGGATCATTGCCAGTGCCCCTCCAGTAATAAATGAAACGAGATACCCGTTGATCATCCAGTAATCATATCCCTGCTTCAAAATGAATGGAGTGAATAATATTATTAAGGTAAACCATATTTTAAACATAACAAAGGTCGAAGCCCCGTAATCGGCAATAATATATCTTACGATAATATTCCCCTCCTGCATGAGCCCCTGCTGCCCGACCATATATAAACTCGTCAAAGCATCTCCGAGCCCCCATGTCAGAAAAACCAGTATGCAGAGCATACCCTGAAAACGGGTATACCATAAGGAGCGGTATTGGTTATCATTTTTCATATTATTACCTTTTAAGCGTTTTTCATCATTATTATGATACTAATCATAAACTAACAATTTAAAAATAGCTTTCTTATGACTTATAGATTTCTCCAAAAAAGCGTGGAAAAACTAATATTTTTTTAGGAAGTGGGATATATCTTTGAAGCTAAGACATTTATATAATGACAACAATAATAGAACTGAATGTGGAGTGTAATACAGGACAAATTCAAGAACCATCCGGCACAGGAAAAGGTAATAAGGCTACTTTTAGAGAGAGGGTTCCAGATAAATACCGAGGGTCGAGTGGTCTCTGGGAATATCGAGATCGCGCACACCCAGATAGCAAATGAGATCGGTGTGGACAGGAGGGTGGTGGATGCAACCTGTGAGGCAATCC
>JAHIHJ010000274.1 GCA_018899795.1 Methanobacteriota archaeon | reverse complement strand
TTGATGTGGATTTTAGGGCTAATTTGATGAAGAGTATAAAGAATAACTTCAAAGTGCTGTCCAATGCGATTTTGGAGTTTTAGGTTTTTGAAGTTGAATAGACATCCTCATGAGGATGCACTACGATACCCTTTGAGGTTATTTCATATGGATGGATATTGTGGCTATGTTTCGTACCTCTCATTTTGAATATCTCCATACTGCGTATTCTTACAGAATCTGTTCGTTTATAACGCATTAAGATAGTCCCTTCAGTTACGAATTCCTCGACACCAAATCTGCTGGTCGCATTATCATCTACAATTTCACAAGTCATCAGTGAAGTCAATCCCAGAATTTCAAGAGTTGTGCTTAATTTCAGTAGTTCAATCCTTATCTGGGGTAGGTCATGGAGATAAAAACCGATAGATGTAGCTCCATCAATTAATGCTCTTTTTGCATTAACATTTTCCTGTATAGTCATAATCTTGTCAAGTGTAGAACGCATATCAAAAGGTCTATCCTCTACATATTTTTCGTGAGTAGGAATGCCGATTTTGGTAGAACATGCATCAAGTATCGCAAGTTTGCCTTCTTCTTCTAATGCTTCAAAGTCCCACCCGAACTGTCTTACGTCCTCTCTGACCTGTTCGGGACGCTCTTCTGTTGCTATGTAAATACCATTTTCTCCATATTTTGTAATGCCATTGTAAAGAAACTGAAGTCCAAATATGGTCTTACCTGCACCAGCCATCCCCGATACAAGGTATGTTCGATTTCTAAGTAGTCCCCCTTCGCACAATTCATCAAATCCAGGAATTCCTGTAGGAACACGCTTCTTAACCTGACTTTTTTCAAACATGCCTTATCACCAGAATAGATACTAATCTTTAGTTTACAGAAATAAATACTTAATTGCTATATGCTAATAATAATAATTAAGACTTGAAAATAGCGTTACTGAAGCTTTCCTTTTTATGTAATGGTTGAATAGTTCAGGGTCGTCGAAAAAGTGCTTGAAATAATATGCCTTATTGAGCTTAAAAATATTGATACAGGGACGCTTTTCAGTAATATCAAAGGTAGGCATGGATAATTTAATCAATATCGACTGAAGCCACTGGGTCTCTTTTGGGCTTTTTTCTTACTCCGACAGTCCTTGCACCTAATTGGCTCACTGTATCCCTTCTCTTCAAAGAATTGTTGGTCACTTTCTGTAAAAATAAAATCTTTGTAACAATCTATGCAGTTTATCTTTTTATCTCCCATAATTAATCCTCCATGCCATAGGTATTGATAGGAACTATCACATAAATAACTCTTTCAATTCCTGTCATAGAAAAACATAAGTTATTCAAAGCCAATCATGAAAAAAATGGCATAGAGGAGTATTACCATCCAGAATGTGCCAAGGATATAAAACTACAATTGCCAATAACAATAAAGTTTATAGGAGAAGTTAATCCTCTGGATTAGGGTTCTTATGAATTTATAGAATTAGGTCTTTTTACCAGTTACGCCTATGCTTGAGCCTATGGATGCTGTTTTCTTATCGATACTCGTGGAGTAGGAGAAAGAACTTATCTTACTGCGCCAATCACATCAAAAAATCCCAAATAGTGATAGCAACAGGCATGTGGTTTTCACAATCCCAGATACGTTGAGAGAATTGTTTAGGAATCCGGAAGGTGCATCCCAACCTATATAAAGCCTTAAATACCCTATATAAAGGAGCGAATATGGTAAATACTACGGAACCAAGGAAGACTATAAAAATAGAAAATGTTGTTGCATCTACGGCTATTGGAGCAAAACTTGACCTGAATCAAGTCGTCGGCGTTTTTGAAGGAGCGGATTATAACAAAAAAAGATTCCCTGGTGTTGTTTACAGGACAACATCCCCGAAAACCGCAGCCCTCATTTTCAGCAGTGGCAAGATCGTTTGTACAGGAGCAAAAAGTATTGCCGATGTAGGTGTAGGTCTTTCAAAAGTGTTTGATAAATTAAGAGAAATGGGTATCCAGATCCTGGATAAGCCTGAAATTAAGATACAGAATATCGTTGCATCCGCAGATCTTGGAAGTGTGCTCAACCTCAATGCAGTTGCTATCGGTCTTAGGCTTGAGAATGTTGAATATGAACCTGAGCAATTCCCCGGTCTTGTTTACAGGATGTCCAGCCCCAAAGTGGTCCTGCTATTGTTCGGCTCTGGCAAAATAGTGATAACAGGCGGCAAGAAACCAGAGGATGCAGAAGCAGCAGTCGAGAA
>JAHIHJ010000273.1 GCA_018899795.1 Methanobacteriota archaeon | reverse complement strand
GTTCAGGGTTTGATTTTTCTGTGACCGGTTCAAATCAGTATAATTACCAAAACCAATCGAACCGCCCCCATTTCTCTTAAATCCTTAAATATTAGTTTCCCCATATTTAATCCAATGAAAAACACCGATATCCTCACCTGTTTCCAGTGCGGCACATGCCATGCGAGCTGCCCTTCAGGAAAATACACCAGCCTGAACTCTGGATGTGCACCACATGCTACAACTGCCAGGAGCGCTGTCCCCGCGGCATAAAGGTCACTGATGCAGTGCTCACACTAAGGAGTGAGGCTGTGAAAAAAGGAAAGATACTTCCAGCCCACAGGAAAGTATGCAATTTCCTTATCAAAACAGGGCAATCCATTCCGCTTGATGATAAACACCTTGATATCAGGAAGAAACTCAAGCTCAGGACAGATGAAGCTTCCTGGAAAAAAGCCCGCAAGGAAGTCAAAGTACTTCTCAGATCAACCGGGTTCGACGAGCTGGTAAAAAGATGAAGGCACTATCCCTTTTCACAGGATGCCTTATCCCCAACCGTTATCCGGGGATTGAAAAAGCCACTATCCTTGTCCTGAAAAGGCTCGGGATAAAATTCAGCTACCTTAAAGAGGCTGCATGCTGCCCTGCGCCCGGGGTCTACCGATCTTTCGACAAGACCACATGGCTCACTCTTGCGTCAAGGAACCTCGTGCTTGCAGAAGAGAAGGGCACAGATATTCTTACTATCTGCAACGGGTGCTTCAGCTCGCTGATGGATGCCAACAATATCCTGAAAAATGACATAGGGCTCAGGAACGAAGTGAATGCCCACCTTAAGAAAATAGGTAAGGAATACAGGGGCACGATAGAAGTCAGGCATATTATCGAGTTCCTGCATACTGATGTTGGCGTGAAGAAAATTGGAGATGCCATAGAAAAGCCTCTTGAAATAAATGCTGCTGTGCATTATGGATGCCACCTGCTCAAGCCCACAAAGGAAAGAAAACTGGGAAGCGCGGAATGCCCTGTTTTCTTTGACGAACTCGTTGAAGCTACGGGCGCAGCAAGCGTTCCCTACGAAGGCAAGACCAGCTGCTGCGGCGCAGGGGGGGGTGTGAGGTCTGCGATGCTTGAAACTTCTTTCAAGATGACGGAATATAAGCTTGACAGGATGGTAAAAGCGGATGTTGATTGCATTATCGATGCATGTCCCTTTTGCCATCTCCAGTATGATGCAGGTCAGGTGAAACTCAGGAAAGCGGGAAAGACCCACTGCCTGCCTGTGATCCACTACAGCCAGTTGCTCGGGCTTGCGCTCGGATTCACCCCTGAAGAGGTCGGGCTTCACCTGAATGAAATGATTAACCTGAGGTTTGATGAGAAGATCGCACAGATACAGAAAAGGAATGCACCCGGAAGATAATTTTCAACAATAGGAGGTAGTGGGCAGGTTAGAGGGTGGTGGTGGTAAAAATAGTCTGTCCTGCCCACTATAATTCGTATATATACGAACGAAAGTATTTATAGTTTACGGGTAGGGGTTTTTAATTAAGAAAAAAGAAAAAAAAGAAGGTAAGTATTACCTTCTTCTTGCCAGCACTACAACCATCAGCGCTGAAATTGCTACAAGTATCTCGAACCCTGGCGTCTCAGTTTTTGGGGGCGCTGCCGTAGTTTTCTCTGCTTTGGCGGTCGAGTGGAGCGCCTTGCTCAGAGTGACCTTGCTGAAATCCATGTCAGCATGGCACTTATTGCAAGTCAGGTCAGGATAGTTCATGTATGGCTTTACCAGCGAATAATTGAACTTATCGTCTATCTTGAAAGTATGGCTCCTCTCATCCCATGCTGTTGCGCTCTTCCTGCTCTTTGCCATATGGCAGTCAAGACAGGTCGCATTCCCGTGCTCCAGTTCGATTTTCTGGGCTCCAGGATACTTTGCGTTCTCGCTCACATGGCACATATTGCAGATCAGACCGGATGGTTTCTCATAGTCAGAGGTCATCGCATTGTTATCAGTTCCCTTATAATACGATATCACTGTTGATTTCATGTTAGCCATCGCATCTTTATCATATTTCGTACCCAGGTCTGCATAATATGCGTCGGTTGTCTCATGAGCATTGTGGCATTGGGTGCAGCTCGTACCTGCTTTGTACTTATCGCTCTGCGTTAAGTCATTATTCTGCGTGCGGTGTCTCCTCTTCGGATCAAGCGTTGTTTTAGTAACGCCGATGGAACCGTCAACCCTTCCATGGCAGTCATCGCATGCTTCCGCTGTGCGATCAACCTTTATGTTTGTCTTTGTTGGAGACTTGACATGTTCGCTTGCTTCACCATGACAGCGCTCGCATGTGACTCCAGGTAATTTCCATGTGCCGCTCTTAAAGGCGTTAGCGCCTGTAAACATCGTTCCATTGGCATCATAGCCAGTAGTATGGCATGGACCGCAGTTGTATCCAACAGTCAGTCCGGCATCGTATGCCACGAACTTCTTTTCAACCGCGTTGTACTGTACTGCATCGCCTGTTATCACATATCCGTTATTGTTCACCCATCTGACCTTCCATTTGCCAGCCCAGGTGTATTTCAGGTCGTCTTTGTTGACGCCATCGGGGACAGGGTATCCTCCCGCGATCGCCACTTTAGCATCCACTAATGATTTGGAATGCAAAGAATTCTTCCACTGCTCATATTTTTCCATATGGCAGGCTTTACATTTTTCTGGCCTCTCATAGGCGCCGGACGCACTTGATGCTAAAATTATTAACATCAATGATGCTAAGGTTAATCCTTTTGATCTATACCACATAGTTTTCCCTCTCTAATATTCGCACTATGTTTTTACCCCGTTTTGCATAGTGCATTTGTTTTTTGTTTGTCTTTAATAGTTTATAAATATGATTGTAATATTCATTTCATTGCTGGAACAAAAAAGATATAAGAATTAGATGATTGTATTCAATAGTGAAAGCAAAGTTTGGAAACTCCATGATACATCTGGTAATGGGGGACATAACTGAACAGGGAACCAATGCCATAGTCAACGCAGCCAACAGCAGCCTTATGGGCGGCGGCGGGGTGGACGGAGCGATACACAGCAAAGGCGGAGTGCAGATACTGGAAGAATGCAAAATCATACGGCGCTCCCTGCCTGAAGGCCTTCCCACCGGGGATGCAGTAGCGACAACAGGAGGACGTCTCAAGACGAAAAACGTGATACATACGGTTGGTCCCATCTGGAAAGGCGGAAATAATGGAGAGCCTGAAAAGCTTTCGCGCGCTTACAGGAGCAGCCTTGCGCTTGCCCTGAAGATGGGAATAAAGACCATATCATTTCCTTCAATCAGCACTGGAGCGTATGGATACCCGGTTGAAAAAGCAAGCAGGGTGGCGCTTCAGGCTGTCGCGGATTTCCTTGGGGAAAATGAAGGGATCGAGGAGGTAAGGTTCGTGCTGCACAGCTGGAATGACCTGATGGTGTATGAAGAGGCGCTTGCAGAGATCATTGGCAAATAGGCGCAAGGTTACAAATATGCACATGGAAGTTATAGAGTGAGGCCAGGGGAAGATCGATTCTGTTCAGGTCAAGGAATTCGAGAACATGCTGGAAAATTACCATATCGGAGACTGCGTGGGGCATGCAGAAGATGTAAGGATAATCAAGGATGAGCTTTACTGTGATAATTGCAGGAAATTCACTGGTATTGTTTATATTGTAGTTGACAGGGGCATCCTGCTTGGAACTGCCGGGACGCTCGATGAGGCAAGAAAGCTCATGGACAGCCTGGATATGGAACATTTTGTTCTATTTTATCACAAACTCTATGAACGATATTTAAAAGAGCGCAAAGAGAAACATATGTACTTGAGGTTTCTCAAAAACCTCAGGGAATGGTATGGGGAAAAACTTTATGAAAAACCACCCAACGGGTTCTCAGAGGCAGTGGTGGTAGTGGCTGTGAAGAAGTGGCTGGAGGACAGGCGCTATGAGTTCGGGGTGAGGATGATAGAGATGGAGAAGGCGAGGGGTTCAGGGCTGGTTAAGAAGTTGCGGGAAAGGCGGGAATAGAATTATCAGGGTAAATACACCATCACATCAGCCACCGTAAAAAACAGCATGCTCATACTCACCGCAGCATTCACATTAAAGAACGCCACAGGAATGCTCGTAAAATTATCAGCCTTAACAAGCGTGTGCTCGTACCGTATCAGCGCCGCGATGACCACAAGCCCTGCCTTAAAAACGATCCCCAGATCCAGCATGAACATCAATCCCACAAGCAGACCCAGCATTAGTATATGCGATGCGAACGATAACAGCAGCGCATTCTTCACTCCGAAAAACGTCGGGACAGAATAGAGCCCCTCTTTTTTATCAAAATCGTAATCAAGCAGCGAATAAATAATATCAAATCCCCCTACCCAGAACGTGACCGCAAAAAGCAGAAGCAGCATCGCGAACTCAGGCGCTTCGAAGGGAAAATTGATGGTTCCTGCAACCGCAAGCCATCCCCCGACAGGCGCATAACCCAGGTTCAGCCCGAGCACGAAATGCGAAACCGGACTGAAACGCTTGAGGTATGGATATACGAGCGAGGTAATGGGAATTATGGGCGAAAGCAGGAAGCAGAGCCAGTTCAGTTGATATGCTGAAAAGAACAGAAGGAAATAAGAAACGATTATGATCGCCCATACCTCATTCATCGTGATCTTCCCTGACGGGAGTTCGCGCTGTGCTGTCCTTGGATTTCTTGCATCAATATCCTTATCCACAAGATTGTTCAACGCCATAGCCGCGCTCCTGGCTCCAAGGAACGCAAGCCCGACCCAGAACAATATACGCAGTTCCGGCATAACACCCCAGGTAATGAGGCTGGCAAGGAAAGCCCCAAGGTAAGCAAAGGGTATGGCGAACAGTGTATGCTTGAGCACCACGAAATCCGAATACAGTTTTATTTTAGCTAACATCACAACTCTTTTCTCTCATCACCGTTATTACTCCCCAGATACAAATGATTAACCTTTACTTTATCGGCTCGGCAGGAAGCGGCAAGTCCACGCTGACAGGCGCCTTCCTTGGATGGATGCAGGGACAGGGATTTGATGCAGTGACAGTGAACCTCGATCCAGGCATCGAAAATGCGCCATACGTCCCTGATGTGGATATCAGGGAATGGATAAAACTAAGGATATTATGGAAGAGCACAGCGTGGGACCCAATGGCGCGCAGATAATCGCGGCTGATATGCTGGCTCTGAACATTCGTGAGATGAAAGAGATAATAGAAAGCTTTGAAACTGATTACGTTATTTTTGACACCCCGGGTCAGATGGAATTATTTACTCTCAGGCAGTCGGGAAAAGTGCTTGTTGATTCTTTCGGCGCCGATAGATCCATAATCGGCTACCTCTATGATCCTGTCATATCGAAAATACCCTCAGGCTTTATCACGCTGATGCTGCAGGCAGCTTCTGTGCAGGTCAGGTTCAATGTCCCTTTCATGGGCATCCTTACAAAATCCGACCTCCTGAAAGATGAAGAACGTGAAGATATATTGAAATGGAGCCATGACTTCATGGAACTTGACAGCGCGATACATGACGAGATACCAAATCTGCGCAACCAGTTGAGCATCGAGTTTTTGTCCGCCCTCAAGTCATTCGATTCCGGGCAGAAGCTGCTCCCGGTCTCATCCACTTACGGCGCTGGCATGGAAGATATATATAATACAGCACAGCAGATATATTGCGGCGGAGAGGATCTGAGCAGGGATTAAACCATAAATCTGAAATTTAAGTAAAATAATTGAATAATCGCTCGATTCATGCTGAAAATCTTAAAATTCATATTACTTAAAACATCTGAAGTTACGGCTTAACCTTTAATCATGTTCATCTAATTATCTACTGCAACCCCAGTTCGCTCCAGATCCCGTCTATCTTCTTTTTTACAACGTCGTCCATTTTTAGAGCTTCTGGCCATTCGCGGTTGAAGCCCTCATCAGCGCCCTTTCGAGTTGCGTCTATCCCCATCTTTGAGCCGAGGTTGGAAAGCGGGGAAGCATGGTCAAGCGTATCTGTCGGGGCGCGGTCTATTATTGTAACGTCCTTTGCAGGGTCAAAGCGCGTGGTGGTCGCCCACAGCACTTCCCTCAGGTCATGCACGTTCACGTCATCATCCAGCACTATGATCGTCTTTGCGAACATCATCTGTCCCATACCCCACAGGGCGAACATGATCTTTTTTGCATGCCCAGGATAACGCTTTTTGATGGATACTACGCAGAGGTTGTGGAAAACCGCTTCTACCGGAAGGTTGATGTCAACTATCTCAGGAAGCTGCGCTTTCATTAAGGGCAGGAATATCCTTTCTGTAGCTTTTCCAAGATACGCATCTTCCATTGGCGGGATACCGACAACAGTAGCATTGTATATTGGGTTTTTACGGTGAGTGATGCATGTTAAGTGGAACACGGGAAATTCATCAGCAAGTGAATAGTACCCTGTATGGTCGCCAAAAGGTCCTTCAGTCCTGCGCTCTTTTGAATCAACATATCCTTCAAGTATGATCTCTGCATGTGCGGGGACAAAAATGTCTACGGTCTCGCATTTGACAAGCTCAACGTTCTTTTTGCGAAGGAACCCTGCGAACATCATCTCATCGATGTTATCAGGAAGCGGCGCCGTTGCCGAATATACGATCGCGGGGTCTGCTCCTATGGCGACCGCGACTTCTATTTTTCCATCATTCTTCGCATCCGCATAGTCCCTCGCGCCGTGTTTATGGATGTGCCAGTGCATGCCGGTTGTTTTTCCGTCATACACCTGCATCCTGTACATCCCAACGTTCTGCCTGCCTGTGTTTTGATTTTTTGTGAAAACAAGCGGCAGAGTGATAAATCGCCCGCCGTCGCCTTGCCAGCATTTCAGAATGGGGAATGCATCAAGCGAAAAACCTTCCCTGAGGATCACTTCTTTGCATGGACCGCCGTTCACATGCTTGGGTGGAAATGATGACAGCTCTGCCACCATCGGCAGCATCTTTATTCCTTCCCAGATGCTCTTCGGGGCTTCGAACTCCAGGAGTTTCTGTATGCGTGCGCCTATCTCGTCAAGGCTGTTCACTTCAAGCGCAAGGCACATGCGTTCCATTGTGCCGAAAGCATTGGCAAATACCGGTATCCTGCTGCCCTTCACGTTCTCGAACAGGAGCGCAGGACCGTTCTTCTTTACAACACGGTCAAGTATTTCTGTTATTTCAAGCTCGGCGCTAACTTCTGTTTTTATTCTTTTGAGCAAGCCCTTTTTTTCAAGGACTTCTATGAATTCGCGAATATCTTTGTAAGCCACTATACGACCTCATCTACACCCTCGTCTGCATCAATGGACTTAATCCTTAGCATTGAATTCGCTTTCGTAAGACATGCTTTGTGGATGTATCCGAGCTGCTTTTTTTTCCAGTTCCTGCTCTGGTCGCTCATCCCTTCCTGCGGCTCGTAAATTATCAGCATGTCTTTTGAATCCTCAGGGAACATCAGTTTCACAAAATCACTGCAGATAAGGCATTTTTTCCATCGCGTATATTTTCTCTCAGCCATAATAGTTCTTATTGCGTTACGGGAATATATAAATATAGCAGGAAGTTAGTTATATATCAGAGTGAGTCCATGACAAAGCCCAATTAAGGTGATACTATGGATTTT
>JAHIHJ010000031.1 GCA_018899795.1 Methanobacteriota archaeon | reverse complement strand
CTTCTGAAATTATTGTAACAAAGACCGTTGATAAGACAGAGGTAAGAGAACCCGGGAATGTTACAGTAAATATAAGCGTGAAAAACAACGGAAGCAGGGCAGCGCTGGTGAGAGTACATGATTCTATTCTTCCTGGTATGGAGATCGTGGGCGGAGAATTGAACTTCAGCACCGTCTTACAGCCAGCTGAATTTTACAACAACAGCTATATATTAAAACTAAATGATATCTCTGATAATATCTCCTTGCCTTATGCAAGGTTTGGATTCAAAGAATACTGGTCAAAATTTGATGGCGAAACGGAATCGCAGGCTGATACAGGCTCCGGCATTTCCAATCAGGTAGAAATAACATTTGCAAAGCCTGCTCCCACAGAAGTTCATATCGCCCCTACCGAAAATTCTAAAAATACTTCTGACACGCCAGGGTTCTACGAATCACTAATAGAAGAATTTAGAAACATTCTGCAGAGAATTCTGAAAATGTTTCCTTCAATGAAAAGTTCCATCCATTTTTACTATTAACCACAAGTTTTATTACGTTTGAGGTTATTTTTTCACTTATGGTAATATTAAATCATAATAAACAGAGAAATAGTATGAAAAACGACGAGTCTGCAATATCAGAAGTAATGGCACTGTTGATGCTGGTAATGGTAGCGGTATCTGCTTCAGCAGCATATTATGTATGGATTGCTAACCTGCAGCAAGAAGTGCAGACAACAGGCTCTGAGATAGCAGAAACAAGGCTCAACACCTTTATGTCAGAGATCGAGGTTGTAAGCTATCCAGAATATGTGTATTACAATATCGATTCAAAACCGGACGGCAAGATAACAGTAAACGAGAGCTTTGATGAGCGCTTTATCCAGGAAATACAGGTGCTTGTGATAAATAAAGCTTTATTTAATCTGACCAATGTAAAAGTAAAGGCTCTATCCTTTGGGAATGGGAGCATAGAGTGGGCCGGGCTTCAATTTGATCGCAGTACAGTAAGAAGATATGACAGAAAACTTCTTGAGCGTCCGTTTAGAGAAGATGATGGTTATCGTTTGGATGGCAATTTAACTTACTTCACTTCACAAAACAAAACAAATACATCAATGAAATTCATTACTGACGAAGGATATTCGTATTTTGCAAAAAATTCTTCATATGATATTAACACCACAAGCCTCACAGACCTGACGCCGCTTCACAATCCCACCTATACCATAGGCAATATCTCAAAAGCAGGACGCGGCACCGGGTATATGTATATATTAATAAACAGCTCAGCGCTTCCGGTTAATACCAACCTGAAGCTCTACATCACCAATGACCAGGGGGTTGATGCGTATAGAACCATACACTTCAGTATTAATCGATGAAAAAGCCGCAAGCAATATCGTCTCAGCAGTCTTACTGATGCTCATCTTCGTAGGAGTGCTCTCATCTGCTGTTTCATTTGCAGTTCCCATACTTGGGAATGCAGCAGCAGCTATAGAGATGCAGAGAGCAAAGGATGTGCTCTCTTTAATAGATGCTGCGGTAAGAACAAATCCTCAAACAACTCTTGAGTACAGACTCTATAACGGGTATATTAATGCAGAGAAACAGAGGATCGACCTGCTGCTGATCAACAGTTCCACCGGTTTAACAAATGAAAGCATCGTACTGAAGAGCTCTACTCTCTATTATAAGGCGCAGGAATACCCCTCGCCTTCTATCAGCTACGCACCTGAAATCTCTCTTCAGATGCAGAACGGGAATAAAACCCTGAATCTTGCTCTATCAGAGATATGCTATGATGCTCTTCCTCAGCCAGGCTACCACAGGATCAGGTTCAGTAGCGAGGTCTCAAACAGCAGCTTTACAGGGGAATTCACAGTACATATCAGAGATCACCAGTACAACCGCTCGCGGTACTTTTTCAATATAAGCAGGATAGATCTGGAAATAAGAAAAATCAGCATGTGGGATGAGGAGTGGAGAGGATGAGAGTTCTACCCGGGATGAACAGTTTGAGGATAGATGCTATCATAAAAAAGCTGTTCAGGAAACAAAAGCAAATCGAAGATCCGAAGGAGGATTCCTGGCTTCAGGAAATATCCCATCTTCTTGGGAGCACTGAGGCGCATTTTAATGGAAGTAGAACGATTGAATACAGGCTTGATCGGTATTGCTATGCCAGCATAAACAGGCATCCTGATGCCATGTACCGTGTTGTGGAGCCCGAGCTGACACTCCAGGAGCAGGACATCGTCATGAACCTGAAAAACAGGCTCCTCAGGACAGTTCTTACCTCAAAAGAAGGAGAGCTTGAAAAGGAGATACTTGCATTAATGGATAAACTTGCTATAGATGTTTCAGCGATCTCAAAGAACCGAATAATCTATTATATGCTCCGTGATTTTACAAGCTATGGGTTCATCGCCCCTCTTACCAGGGACGCAAACATAGAGGATATAAGCTGCAATGGAGTTGGAGTTCCCATCTATGTACAGCACAGATACCTGGGCTCAATAAAGACAAATCTTAGTTTCAAGGAAGAAAGTACACTGGACAACTTTGTTTCAAGACTCGCTTTGCGTTGCGGTAAATCCATATCAATTGCTAAACCCATACTGGACGCCGGGATGCCTGAAGGTAATCGCGTGAACATTACCTATGGCAGAGAAGTTACCCCGAATGGCTCCACTTTCACAATAAGGAAATTCAAAACAAATATTATAAGCCTTCCTGAGCTTATCCAGGAGGGAACAATATCCCCTGAGATGCTTGCATATCTCTGGACACTGATCGAATACAAGTCCTCCATAATGGTTTTTGGTGAAACCGGTTCTGGGAAAACAACATTATTGAATGCCTTCTCCCTCTTTATTCCTAACGAACTGAAAATCGTGAGCATACAGGATACCCCTGAGATACGCCTGCCGCATCTGAACTGGATTTCAGCTATAACACGCTCTTCTTTGGGCGGTGATGGGGTCGAAATAACCATGTTCGAACTGCTAAAAGCAGCTTTGAGACAGAGACCGGATTATATAATCGTTGGAGAGATACGGGGCGATGAGGCAAAGGCTCTGTTCCAGGCAGTTTCCACCGGACAGCTGGCTCTTTCAACCATGCATGCCTCAAGCAGCGAGGGCGTGATAGACAGGCTCACATCCCCTCCCATGAACATCCCACTCTCACTTGTTTCGAATATAGGCTGCCTTTGCCAGCAAGTCACTATAAAGAGCAGGGACGGTTCAATCCACCGGCGTACCGGCAGCATAACAGAACTGATAAGGAGGAGCGATGTGGTTGAACATAATATTGTTTTCAAATGGAACCCTCAAACAGGATTTGAATATTCAGGAAAAAGCAAACAGCTTGAACTCATAGCAGCGAGAGTGGGACGGGGAAAACAGGAAATTGAAGAGGAAATGATGCAAAAAGCAGCTATACTCAGGCAAATGGCTGATAACAATGTCCATAATGTTGCAGAGATGATCTCGAACTATTATGAAAACCGCGGCAGCCTATGATCCGCCACATCATTTACAGACTGATCGGCAGGCATATCGATCTAAAAAAGAATTTTCTGGAACAGCCCCTGGAACAGGCAGGAATGCAGATGACACCAGGATGGTTTGTGTCCACAGGCGCGCTTATTGCAATACCTGTAGTACTGGTGACGCTGCTGCTCTATTTTTTATTCCGCAATGGTCTTTTGCTTCTCATAATACCTTCATATGTCCTGTTATTTTTTTATTATCCTTTCTGGAAAATTTCAAACCGCGCGTCTGAAATTGATAAAGAGCTTCCCCATGCCCTGAATTATATTTCCATAAAGGTCGCGGTCGGCGTTAATATATCTGAGGTTTTCTATTCCATTTCCATCGAACCATCCTTTTGCGAAATACGAAAGGAGTTCTTTGATATATACAGGGAAATTGAATTTTTGGGAGCAGATATCAACACAGCCCTGCTGCGGGCTTCCATGAGAACCCCTTCTAAGAATCTTGCCAGCACACTCAATAATATCATATCCATGATCGCAGCCGGAAGCGACATGAGCATAGTACTTCGAAATACTGCTGAGATGCACATGCAGGAGCACTACCGTAAACTTAACCGCGCTGTTGATAACCTGAGCCTGTTTGCTGAAATGTACATAATCCTGGCTGTTACCGTACCTATAATCTTCATGATCTCATTTCCTGTCGTAGAGGTCATAAGCAGTTTCTTTACAGGGACGCTTGGAACAACACCCGTACAATTTATGAACAAATCCACGGCTGAGGCGGTAATCTATCTGATCATACCTGCTGTCTCTGCTGTATCGATAATAATTCTCGATGTCATAATTCCCGAGGATATGAAATTATGAAAAAAATGCATCTGTTAACCGCACTTTGCCTGTGCGGCGCTTTTTACCTCCTTTATCTTTTAATTGAAGGAAAAAGGTCGGGAGATGACTATGCATTTTTCATATTTATTCTTCTTTTGTTTCCATTTTCTTTAAATTTATTCTTGGATTATTATCAACTTTCCAGCAAGGAGAGGAATTTTCCGATCTTTGTGCGCGATCTTGCATTTAATGTAAAAACCGGGATGGAGCCTGTGAGAGCAATAATTCTGCTTAAGGATAACGACTATGGGGCGCTGAGCGGCGAGGTGAAATTGCTGGCATCAAATCTCAAGCTTGGAGTATCTGTGGATAAAGCGCTTGAATCTACGATAGGCAATACCAGATCTAAGAGAATTAAACGCAGCATTTCTATTATTTCCGGTTCTATGAGGGCTGGAGGGGAATTTGATAAAATGCTCATGATACTTTCAGCCTATCTTACCCGTGATAGAGAAATAAAATCCGAGATCAAGAGCGAACTTTTTACCTACCAGCTAATATTCTATATAGTATTTATTATATTCATATCTATAAACTATTTTTTGCTCAAGAACATACTTCCCATGATGAACACGAGCGGCTTCTCCGTGGATGTGAATTTTTATGAAACGCTTATGTTCAGGACCACGCTGCTTCTTGGCGTATCTATGGGAATCGTGGGAGGCAAGCTCGCTAAAGGCTCGATAGCAGGCGGACTGCCCGATGCGTTTTTGCTTTCGATCATCGGATATGTGCTGAATAAGATATTGTATTAGGGGTCACGGAAAAACAACTTATCCAATTTGATTCATAATAATTGGCAATAAATCTGCGTTCATCTGCGTTTATCTGCGGTTTGTTTTTCAAAATTTAGCTATCTTATTTTTAGGTAAGCCCTTAGTTCATTTTTCAATAAGCGCAAATAAATTGTATCCACATTCACTTCTACACCTAAAATGTCTTCAATCCTGGCTTAGACACTATTTAAATTAAAATCGATATTTCTGCATTTTTTTATAGCAATAATAGTGTCAACCGTTCTCGATCACAATTTTTTCCATATAAGTAGCTAAGACTAATATTAACGTCAGTTGATTATGTTTTATCTCAAAAATTCTCATAAACAACTACGACTCAAATCCAGCAAAGTGATGGCGAAATTAACAACGAACTCAACGAACTCGATACGAACTCACGAAGACTGGAGTTCGTTTGAGTTTGTATAAGTTCGTTGTTGACGTTATTGTTGTTTTTTAATTGTTCATAGCTTAACATAATAAATTTTATTGTATTTGAGCTTTTATGAGGGTTTATTTTGGATTATTAAGCCATATTGTCAGATTTGCTTTGGTGTCATATAAGCATAAATTCTTCCATACAGTTGGTTTAAATAATGTCTAATTTAGGTTCAATTTCTTATCATATGTTATATTATCCCAATAGTCTCAAACACCAACCCAGCGCCAACACGGCGATTATCAAAACCAGCATTATCCTCCAGAACAACGACCACTTATCAGGAAAACTGAACACAGGAATTTCAATATTCCCATCGTTTGTTTTTAAAGCCTCCTTCATCTTATTGGCTTCATCAGGACTGTCAACTTCGATTATGAAACCCCCCTGATAACCGCATTTCCCGCATACGTACATTTGCCCGGTGTGTACGGCGGGGAATATATGACCACTACTGATGCCAGCGTATTCTACACTCCCACCGCAAAAAGGGCACATCTGATAACCATGTATAGGTCTTATTTTGGCATTTATCATATGTTTCATTGAATCACATTACGGATAAATGTATTACGTTCATTCATATTGTAGTGTATATTCACTACAGAATTATTAAATTAAACTTTTCACATCAGAGG
>JAHIHJ010000030.1 GCA_018899795.1 Methanobacteriota archaeon | reverse complement strand
TTCGGCTACCCTGGAGGAGCAGTACTGCCCCTGTATGATGAACTGTACGATGCTGATATAAGGCACGTACTTGTAAGGCATGAACAGGCCGCCGCGCACGCTGCGGACGGTTATGCTAGAGCTACAGGCAAAGTAGGCGTATGTGTCGCTACATCAGGTCCCGGGGCAACGAACCTGGTTACAGGAATTGCTACAGCATATATGGATTCAGTGCCCATTGTGGCAATAACAGGACAGGTACCGAGCTCACTCATCGGTTATGATGCATTCCAGGAAGCAAATATCACTGGAATAACCCTCCCTATTACCAAACATAACTACCTGGTGCAGGATGCAAAGGATATCCCAAGGATATTCAAAGAGGCTTTCTACATAGCGCAAACCGGAAGACCCGGACCTGTGCTTATCGATGTGCCCAAAGACTTCCAGACCGATCTCATTGAGTTCGATTATCCGGCTGAAGTGAAACTGAGAGGATACAAACCCACTTATTCGGGTAATGAACAGCAGGTCAAGAAAGCAGCGTCACTCATACTCAAATCCGAAAAGCCAGTATTCTATGTTGGCGGAGGCATAATTTTCTCAAATGCCACAGAGGAACTGCATGCGCTTGCGGAATGCATAATGGCGCCAGTCACGACCACACTTATGGGCATGGGTGCCTTTCCGTCAGCCCACCCCCTCTCGCTGGGGATGCTTGGCATGCACGGCACGAGATATGCCAATTACGCCATACAGGAATCTGACCTTATTATCGCTGTAGGCGTTCGTTTCGACGACCGCGTTACAGGCAAGATATCAGCGTTTGCCCCCAATGCGAAGATAATCCACATCGATATCGATCCTGCTGAGATAGGAAAGAACGTCCGCGTTGATGTTCCAATAGTCGGGGACGCAAAGAATATTATAAAATCACTGCTCAAGTTTGTCAAACAAGAGAAGGTTAAATCAGAAGCATGGACAAAAAAGATAGCCGCATGGAAAAAGGAATTCCCGCTCACTTATAAGAAGGATAACTTCCTGCGCCCCCAATTCGTTGTTGAACAGATCAGCGAGATTTGCCCTGACGCCATAATAGTCACTGAAGTCGGACAGAACCAGATGTGGGCAGCCCAGTTCTTTAATTACAAGAACCCGCGCACATTCATTTCAAGCGGAGGCCTTGGCACTATGGGATACGGCTTCCCGGCAGCTATGGGCGTAAAGGTCGGAAAGCCGGATTCAACTGTAATAGACATCGCAGGCGACGGCTCTTTCCAGATGAACTCTCAGGAACTTGCTACGGTCGTGCAGGAGGATATCCCTGTCATAGTGGCAGTATTGAACAACGGCTTCCTGGGAATGGTAAGGCAGTGGCAGGAATTGTTCTTCAACAGGCGTTTTTCATCGACATGCATTGAGAGCAGCGTAGATTTCGTGAAGCTTGCTGAAGCTTATGGCGCGCTTGGACTTCGCGCAAAGAAGAAGAGCGACGTGAAGGATGTAATCAAGGAAGCCGTGAAATCAGGGAGGCCGACGGTTATAGACTTCGTTGTGGAGCGCGAGGAGAATGTTTCCCCGATGGTACCTGCAGGCGCTGCTATCAATGAAATAATGGACCTGGAGTGAGATAAATGAAACATACGGTTGCTGTACTTGTGGAAAATAAACCCGGCGTCCTGGCAAGGGTATCGGGTCTGTTCTCGCGGCGCGGATTCAACATCGAAAGCCTTGCCGTGGGCGTGACTGAGAACGCGGATACCTCCCGAATGACAATTGTCGTTAGCGGGGACGATAAAATTCTTGAGCAGGTAATGAAGCAGCTTAACAAGCTCATTGATGTGATAAGGGTGAGCGACATTCCTCCGGAGGATTCGGTGAACAGGGAGCTTGCTCTTATCAAGGTCGGCGTGGACTCGACAACGCGCGCAGAAGTTATGCAGATAGTTGACATCTTCAGGGCAAAGATAGTGGACGTGGGCACAAAATCGTTAATAGTTGAGGTCACAGGCGACGAGAGCAAGATTAATGCGATAGAGCAGTTGCTTCGCCAG
>JAHIHJ010000272.1 GCA_018899795.1 Methanobacteriota archaeon | reverse complement strand
TTCAGCATTCTTCAGGAATTCACCTGCAAGCACTGCTGCCGTTGTTGTGCCATCTCCGACCTCATCATCCTGAGTCTTTGCGACTTCCACGATCATCTTGGCTGCCGGATGCTGGATGTCCATTGTCTGGAGAATGGTCGCACCATCATTCGTTATAATGATATCTCCCATTGAGTCCACGAGCATTTTATCCATACCCTTTGGTCCCAGGGTCGTCCTGACCGCTGCTGCTACGGCTTTGGCTGCCATTATATTATTGTTCTGCGCTTCTCTTCCTTTTGTCCTCTGACTGCCTTCTCTTAGAATATAAATTTGCTGTCCTGCTAATTGTCCTGCCATAATAACCTCCGTTAAAATGTTGTTTTTTCAATCAAATCTATAAAGGCATGCGTAAGTAAGTCTGTTAAAAACCAAAGCTTTTTACGAAAAACCCCCTGATTTAATATAAGCTTTGAATGCCGTAAGTCATATTTAAGATAGATGTAAAATTGTGAGTATAAAATTCAAGAAGCAACCAAACATTTTTACAGTGCCGAACAATCAGCAACCTTTACATACGATTGAGACAATATAGACTATTATCATGAGGTATAATTGAATAGACCGATAAATCGTAATCAGCAGCCCGAAGAATTTTCAAGGGTTCGCATTCCGCAAAAAAGCGCGAATGAGATCCTGGGGACTGTTGAAAGCCTTCTGGGGGCAAATAAACTGCGTGTAAGATGTATGGATGGGGTAGTAAGGCTCACCCGCATTCCGGGTAAAATGAAAAAAAGGATATGGATACGTGAAGGGGATGTAATTATTCTTGTTCCATGGTCTTTTCAGAATGATAAAGCCGATATAATCTGGAAATACAGCCCTCCTCAGGTCAACTGGCTTGAGCGCAAGGGATTTTTGAAAAACTAATGTCCTCTGGATTGGATACTTAAAATGGATTCAAGCCTGTGCGGGAACTAAATCCATAGTTAATTTCCGCACACAGTTTTACTCTCCAATATCCAAATTTTATAGATACCTTGCTCTTTCCAGGTATATCTCACCTGGCGTATCTATATATTCTCCCGCCAAAACAAAGAAAAACACATCTAAAAAATTACTTGGTGGATGGAATACATTTTTCATAATATGTGCAGGTTTCAGAACATCCGCATAGAGACATTTTTTGTATTCTACAATTAGGGATACTCATAAATCTTCCTTCCCCGTCTCCAATTCCAGTAATATCATTCTTAAAATATCCAAAATCGCTACAATCTTCTTTTAAAATCATATTTTCTACCTCTCAGGATGTAATCCTTTCGAAAAGGGATATAGTTATGTTAATAAAGAATAAGTTTAAACAGTAACGAATTTACCTGATGTCTACTTTTGCTCGAAAAAAAAATAACGGACTCTTGCAAAGATCCGTCTTAGTCTATATTTATTATCTCTTTGGTCTATGGTTCTGGTAGCATTCCTTGCAATATACAGGTCTGTCGCCAGATGGCTTGAAAGGTACTTCAGTTTCCTGTTTGCAGTCAGCACAGGTTGCTTTGAACATTTCTCTGGGACCCATGTGCATATTTCTCGGACCAGTGGGTCTAAATCCGCCACCGCTGGAACCGCCTTTATTATCATAACTCATATATATATCTCCTTTGTTCTAACTCTTCGGGGCAAGGGCTGCAATCGCAAATTTTTGCATGACCCGCTCGATCTTTATTGTTACATGGTCTCCGACTTTTGTGCCTGGCACAAAAATCACAAAGCCCTGTATACGTGCTATACCGTCTCCTTCTCTGGCAATGCCCTCGATCGCGACATCGTGTACACCGCCTGCTGAAACAGGAGAATCTCTATCTTGTTCTGTAAACATCTCTTACCTCTGTTTATTTTTAATCAATCTACCCAAAAAAGCAATAACAGAGGGGAATAACCACATGCTCTATAACTTACTTAATAAGCCAACTGATATTAATTAAATGCAACATGTTCGTATATAAACTCTTTGTAGCATCATGTTTTTGTTAAAGAAAAACTATGGGCGCTCGCAAACCAGGAGGCGAAGGGAAGGGAAGGCATGCTAATAACGATCTACAACCAAAAGGTGAGCGCTATTTTAAGGTATAACCTTGAGACCATCCCACGATTCAAAATGTCCCATACCGCAGCAAAGATGATCGAAAAGGGCTTGAAGAAAAAGTACCCGAAGATATGGGAGAGAGTCATTCAAAGCCTGATGAAAAAGCTGATCATGGCATGGGTAGCCGAGCAAGACAGGCTGGCTGATCAGGTACAGGTGGAAGAGAGCGAAACCAATAAATCATAAAACCATCATATTCAACGATAAAACAGATCAACTTTCAGCATTTTTGGAGCGACTGAAAAATGTTCTGGGAACACATGGGACTATTGTGGTCTATAATGAATCTTTTGAAAAAGGGGTGCTCAAGGAATTAGTCCGGGACTTTCCGGAATATGAGGGATGGGTTAATGAAATTCTGCCCAGGGTCATTGATCTGCTCAAACTATTCAGGGAATTCCATTATTACAATCCAGAACAAAATGGTTCAGCATCCATTAAGAAAGTATTGCCTGCGATCACGAACGAAGGATATGAAGGGATGAAGATCGACAACGGGATGGATGCCAGTATCAGCTTTGAGGAGATCACTTTTGGAGATTTTTCGCTGGAGGAGAAAGCCAGGGTCAGGAACGAACTTGAAGAATACTGCAAAATGGATACACTTGCAGAGGTCAGGATCGTGGAGGAATTGAGGAATATTTGTCAGTGATGGTCGTGGTCTTGCC
>JAHIHJ010000271.1 GCA_018899795.1 Methanobacteriota archaeon | reverse complement strand
TCATTAACTGATACCATCCTGCATCGGATATGGATTTGGCAAGATGATGATTCTGAACCATATTTTTTATCTGCAAATCTTCGAATTTTATCAGGTCATAGTTATCGACAAGCATCCTGCTTGTCTTATGAGCAAAATCTTTTCTCTGATTCCTGATTCTTCGATGTACCTTTGCCACTATGATTCGTTGCTTACTTCTTTTTTCTGATCCCTTCTTTTTCCGGCTTAACCGCTTCTGTTTATGTATCAAGTTATCTTCTGATTTTCTCAGGAACTTTGGAGGTTCTATCTGTTCCCCATTGCTCAGGGTTATCAAATCGATTAAGCCGACATCGATTCCAGTTTTGGTCTTGATCTCAACTAGGACGGGATTATCGATTTCACATGAAAAGGAAACATACCAGTGATCAATATCTCGTTTGATGGTACAGGTTTTGATTATACCTTCGATCTCTCGATGCAGGATGATCTTGATTGTTCCTATTTTGGAGAGAATGAGTTTTCCATCTTTAAGTTCAAAACCCGATTGCGGATAAGTGAAACTGTTGTATCTATCTCTTCCCTGAAACCGGGGGTAGCCGAAGCCATTAAAGAAATTCTTGAAACTTTTATCAACTCTTTTAATCGCATCTTGAAGTACCTGAGAGAATACTTCTTTTTGATATGGGGTTTTGGAAGCAGTCAAATCAAGCATCTGATCATATTTATTTATCCATTCAGGTTTTCCCCACGGAAATATATCAAATTGTTTTCTTAATTTGTTAAGCTCTGCCTGTCGTTTTCGTTCTGCAAGAGAATCGTTATAGAGATGCCTGCATGTTGAGAGAGTTCTATTCAAAACAACTTCCTGTTTCCTGCCCGGATATATTCTGAATTGAAATGTTTTTCTCATTCAGCCACGCCATTCTTTTCATAATAGATATTCCTGATGTTAGTGTTGTGAAAGTATTATTTCAAGGGGTACGATTCATCTGCGCCCTCGAAGGGCGCAGCGTTATCTACCCCCTGACCCCACGATGTAATCAGACGTGTATGGTGCAGTCAATGTCCAGGTACATAACACATTTTTTTTCCTTTCCGCCCCAGTTTTTCGGTTCATCAACATCGATCGTGACGCTGGGCAAATTCTTGACAGCGTTCACAAGATATTTGTTCATCTCAAGATTACATGACGGCAGGCATATTATGTGTTCGCTCACCTGCCTGCAATCCATCAGCAGTTCGTAGAACGGCTCAACTATCTGCCAGGCATAATCTATCTCGTTACCCATGAACTCGCAGAACTCGTCATGATCGCTCTTCTGGAACGCCTCGCTGAAAGCGTCTTTTTCAAGCAGCGCAGTGAAGCACTGGATGTATACGTCCTGGAATGATCCCTGTTTGAAGGGGAGGTTGAAAGCGTCGCAGCATACGACTTCCATTCCCTGCTTCTTAGCCTTCCTGCACAGGCTCATGTTGATGTCTATACCCACGAACAGCGACCACTCCCCGCCTTTTGTCTCATAAAGCTTCGAGTGATCTCCGCAGCTTATCTCAAGGATGGAGTCGGGTTTTATCATAAACGTACTATTAAACCTGTTGGTAGTATTTAAAAACTGTTCTGAAACGAACTCCGGTATCGTGAGTTCGTATAGAGTTCGTACGAGTTAGTTGTTGACGTAATCTATATGGGTTTTATACGTTTTTGCTGAAAATCTTAATTCTTTTATCATGGAGAATGGCAAATATCTCCACCTGCTCGTCATAACCAGAAACCGGTATTATACCCGGTTCCCCTGCATCCCGCACATAAGCAAGTGGATTTGATGATTTGTTGATGTACCCGGTACCGCGTGAAGTATAATAAGTAAGGTATTCAATGTCCGTATCATTTTCAATTGACATTATCATGACCTCAAGACTTTCCCTGTCATGCCTTGTGACAGAGACCTGTACGTTCATTTCCACCCTTGCGGGCTGGATATCTGTTGCCCAACTCTGTATAATGAATGTGAGGACAATACTCAGGATCAAGAGCAAAATCCATGCGTAAATGATATTCTTCTCGCTCTTCCCCCCAAAAGCCAGTTCAAAACTACGCTTTCTTATCCTGGAACTTGCATCTTTAGCTGTTGGTTTTTTAATAACTCTGTTCACACCCGCATTAAAATAAATAAAATATTTCCTTTTTGCAGGGAAAGCAAAAAGGAATTTTTAGATCATGTGTCTCTTGCGTATAAGACTTTACTGGACAGATCTTTGAATTTGACTTTTACAATAAACTGACTGGGTTCTGTAATGTTCGTATCTACTGTATGTGAATAACCAACGCCAATAGTTGATTGATTGAAACTGGTCGTATTATATCCAGTTCCATTCCATTCTTTATATGTCAATGTTATTGTATGCAGCGGTTCACCGCTTGCCGGGTCAATAGCTGTAACTACAGTTGTAATGTTTGTGTTTTGACGATTGATGTCCAGCCCAACGGTCGTTGGTGCTGTTGGCGCCTTGACTCCTGCGCTCCATGACGATACGATGGCTGCCATAACGACTGTAATAGCAACCATCAGGATGACAGCAATAACCGGAGATACGCCCCGATCGTCTTTATGAATTTTTCTATCCGTACCCAATTTTAGATTTTTTCGTCTCATAATAATCCTCTTGTAAGTCTCCTTTTTAGGTACTAATTATTATATATAACATCAATATATATAGTTATTGGTTAAGTGAGCAAAATATGGTTTTATTTCTAAAATCAGTTTTGAATTATAAAATAATCGATAGCGAAAATTTATTAATAATGGGTGCTATTCATTATGATAATAATAATCTTAAAAAAAACTTCACTATAGTTTATATAATGTTACTTATGAGAAACGGGATATTACAGAACAATGAAGGTATTTCACCGGTACTCGGGTTTATTCTAATGCTAGCTATTGGTGTAACCATACTGTCAACTGTGCAGTTGACCTTCGTTCCTGTCTGGAATACACAGGAGGAACTAAACCACCTCATGTTAATGCAGGACGATTTCAAGGTGCTCAAATCAAACATCGATAGCGGTATCCTGGGCGGAACGACTCTCTCTTCACCTCTTATCATGGGTTTCAAGTATTCCCCGAAGATGATGGTCTATAATCCGAAAGATGAGGCTTATGCATCCCTTGAGGTCAAGAAAGACGCATGGGTTGAGGTCAGGTATAACGAAGTCTTCCCTGAGGGAATGACGGATGATACCAGCATCAAGAACGTCAGCACAGGCATGATGATATATGCGCTTCAGGGCGCCCAGAATTACAACTCGTTCATTTACGAGAACGGTCTGATAAGACGAAGCGGCTCCAACTTTACCACAAGTTCGCAGACAGTACTGGCTAACGGCACTATTTACCTCCCAAGCGTTAAGGCTCTGGATTATGGAAGTCTGAGCGGGGTCGAGAAAAAGACAGTAAATATATATCCGACATCCCAGCAGAAGAATTCAGTTATCGGCAGGAATGTCTGGATCATATTGCGCACTAACCCGGATTATGTTGAATGGTGGGCGAAAACCCTTATGGATCAGAAAGCTACTGTAAGAAAGAAAGATCCCAACGGGCTCGTAATTGCCAATGTAAGCTCGAATCTCGTGATAAAGATGGGAGAGGCATATATCTCCGCAGCGTCCAAGGCGTCTCCTGCTCATTCACCGCCAAGCAGGCTTGTCAGGGTTTCCTCACAGACTTCGGTAATCCCGGTTGACGGAGTTACCGATCTTATCGTAGAGGTTCAGGACGAGTATAATAATCCTGTCCCGAACGTACTGGTAAGCTTCAGCAGGAACCCGACTAAAGTGCCGGGCAATTCATACCCGTATGGCGAACTGCTTCAGACTTCTGCGGTTTCCGGGTCTGATGGAAGGGCGAGCGTTCAGCTAAAGACGAATGGGGCGGGTTTCTATTATGTTAATGCAACAATACCGGAGTATAATACCACCTTTGCCTATTCTGCGTCTTCGCAGGGGGGTGTCATGAATCTGGATTATTTACCGAAAAATTCATTTAGTGTTACTTTTAATGTGACTGCCACCCTTACTGATGGTCTGGGAACTCCCCCTCTTCCTCCAGGCAAGACTGTTACTTTCGAAACAAGCGATGGGGTCGTTAGTCCGCTATCTGATACAACGTCTACCAGCGGGACTGCCAATACCACTTTGAATGTTTCCGATGCCAATGGGACAAAGATCACTAATATCAAGGTAAAGGACACCACCGCCTATACGGCGAATATAACCTGGGATACAATTAATAACATCACAGTAACGGCAAAAAGCGGCTATGTTTTTAATTCAAGAATTATCCCCACCACGATAAACACCACGGGCTGCGTGATGTACGGCACTTCACCCGGGGTTTATCCTGATACATCTCCATGCGATACCGTATCATCTCATTCATCCTCTCTCACAGGACTTACAGCTGATACAGCTTATTACTTCATTGTGAACGGCAGCAGACAAGGCAAGGAGAGCGTAAACAGCACGGAGTATATGTTCGTTACAGGGACGGCAATAGACGACGGCGTGCCACCTGCCAGCATATCAAACCTTACTGCCATTCCCACAGGTTTGTTCATCAACTTGACATGGAATGACCCGTTAGATCTGGACTTTGATCATGTGGAAATATACATAGACGGTAGTCTGAAGGCAACCCCCGGCAAAGGATTAGAGGCTTTCAATGCCTATTATTTCCTGCCGGGTACATGGCATAGCATAGCCACTCGTACCGTGGACACGACCGGCAGGAAGAATCTAACATGGGTTTACGGTAACGCAACCACCACATCTCTATTTACCTATGTGTATGGTTTCACTGACACAACAGGGCTGACAGCAAGTCCCGAATATGCAACGAATGCGACCGATGGATCATACGCTGTCCTGTCTGAGGAGCCGGTTGGGGGCTCGAACCAGAGCGACCGCCCGACCAACCCGATTAAAACCCGTACAAATGGAACACAGGGAGGGGGATCGTACACCCCATCGAATCTCACT
>JAHIHJ010000270.1 GCA_018899795.1 Methanobacteriota archaeon | reverse complement strand
CTTCTCATTCAACTCTCCTGCCGCCCCGTCGTTCATAAGCTGCGAGAAGCCGAGAATGGAATTCAAAGGCGTCCTTAATTCATGGCTCATATTTGCAAGGAATTCGCTTTTGGCTCTGCTTGCATATTCCAGTTGCTCTTTTTCAATGCGAAGCTCCTCTGCGCGCTTTCGTTCCGTGATGTCTGTGACCATCTTCAGCGCTCCATTATATTGTCCCAGTTTGTCAAATATCGGATTGCTGGCGACAATAGTCCACAGGTCTGTTCCATCTTTTCTGGAAAACCTGAAATCATAGGTGTCTATAGTCCCTTGTTTACGTCTTTCCAGGTTCTTTTCAGCCTCGATGCGCGCATCTTTATCCATGAAATCAAATATATGCCTGCCCACCATTTCCTCTTCCGTGTAGCCCAGCATTTGCGCCATCATGGAATTCACATAGTTCGTTTTCCCGGATGCATCCAGCGTCCAGATACCTTCATTGGCAGTCTCAATGAACGTGCGGTATTTCTCCTCGCTCTCGCGAAGCGCTTCGATTGTTCCTGACCGCTCTACCGCAATGGCAGCCTGTCCTGCAAGCGCAGTAAAAAAATCAATATCCTCTTTAGCAAAATCTTTTGAATTCCGGGTGAGAAGATGCATGACGCCTATTGTCCTGTTCCGCAGCACCATGGGCACGCCAAGATAAGATGCCAGTTTCAGGTTCTGGATTCTTTCAGAGAATATCTTCACGCGCGGCTCAAACGCAAGGTCATAGACGGCGATAGTTTCTTTCTGTTTCTCGAACCACTCAGCCATGTCCTCTGAAACGGACAAAATATCTTCCTCGATAATGTCCCCTGAAGGCAGCCGGGCAAAAGACATGCCATAATCTGGTACACCTATTGCAACCACATCCCCGCTGAGTTCCATGGGGACATTTTCTATGACTGTTTTCAGAATATCCCTCATTGGCACATCTGACAGGATTTTCGAGTCGATGGACTGCAGGGTTCGGATGCGCATGAGCTGCTGTTGAACCATCCCATCAGCTTGAGCGCGCTGCAAAAGCGCATATTTTGTTTCCTTGATCCTTCGATAGGAATAAATAATAAAAGCAAACCCGAAAAATGAAAACAAAACCGCAGTCTCAACGAGGCTCCATATTTTATATTTGGTATAGTAGATTTTATCTAATGTTTCATCGAGGTCAACCTGAGCCAGAATGAAAAATACAAGAATGCCAAAAACGAATATTATTAATAAGTCCTGCTTTGCTCTTGAGACATGGTTCGTTCTTTCTTTCATATCACTTTATCCTCCCTTCCCAGCGTTTTCACTACCATCCTGCCTGTATCCAGATAGAACTTAACGCTTCTGCCGCGGCTTCCGCCGGTATCTACGCCTGTGACCTGTATCCCCTTTTTTCGAAGATGCGTTCTCACGCCTGCTACGATCTGCTCTCCGATGCTCTCACCTCCATCGTCATACGAGAACATTTTTGCCCCGCCTGCGACCTTTGCTACGATATCCGGCAATTTCGCGCCTTTGCACTGCATCTCCCTCAGCAGCTTTTTGATAGCCATATCAGCATACGCATATCTGCCGTTGTTGCTGCTGCCAGAGTATTTCGGGATCATGATGTGCGCCATCCCACCGATCCTGCGTCTGGTATCGTAAAGCGCTGCCACAACGCATGAACCAAGCCCTGCCGAGGTCAGGATATATGGATGCAACGCTACTTCGCCTTCTCCCATACTGACTTCTATGATATTTTTAGATTTTTTTGTCATGCAAGCATCTTTTCTCTTACTTTTTTAATGGAACCAGCGAAAACCTCAAGAGAATCTACCGCCAGTATCAGGAGCAAACAAACGGTTATATTGCGCTTTAACTTGGCATCAACCTGAAAAAGAGTCTCGATCAGGATGAACTCTGTGTTTCCTCTTGCCCTGGCTGCAATGCTTTCATCCAGCAAAGACATCAGCACGTCGGTTCTCGAATCCTGGACAGTATGATACACATTCAGTCCGCAAAAATCATGGATCGAATAGGTGAATACTCCTACTATGATGTTGCTTATTTCTTCGAACGCGGACATATCCGAACCCGGTTCTATCTTTCCATATCCCGGTGCTGCTTTCTCTGCGAGATCTTTCAAAGCTTTTTTGTTCTCATCATCCGCGATCAAAAAGATATCTCCTTTGATATCGCCCACAAGAGATATCTTAACACCAAGCACAGGTGTCTCCAGTGAACCTATTAATGAAGATAATTCTGGAGGTTTAATTATCCTGACCCCGGGCACCTCCATGACCACATCAGTACCAAGCAGCTGCTCAAGAGCAGCCG
>JAHIHJ010000269.1 GCA_018899795.1 Methanobacteriota archaeon | reverse complement strand
ATTGTGCATATTCACAGTCCATCCCGCCTTAACTCAGTGGCTAGAGTGCGCGGCTGTAGTATGGATCATGTGCGATATGCACACATTAACGCGCAGGCACCGCGAAGTCCCCGGTTCGAGTCTGGGAGGTGGGACTTTTTTTATTTTTTTTCTACATTGTAATCCGTGAAATCAGTGTAATCTGTGTCTTGGGAAATGTTTTAGACCCAGATTTACACTAATTCACACAGATTTTTGGTTGCATCTTGTTTAATATATTTATGTACATAACCGAATTTTTAAATCATGCCCCAAAATAAGTGACCTATTTAAATCCCCAGCGCAAATAAGCACCTCATGCTTCGCATAACCTTCCTTGGAACAGGCGGTACCCTCCCAACAATTAACCGCAATCCTTCAGCAATATTTGTAAACAGGGAAGGGGATATGATGCTCTTTGACTGCGGAGAAGGCACGCAGCAGCAGATGATGCGTGCAAAGACCGGCATGAAGATATCATCCATATTCATCACGCATTTCCATGCAGACCATTTCCTTGGCATCCCAGGGCTGATACAGACCATGTCCTTCAATGGGCGGACTGAACCCCTGGACATATACGGTCCTGTCCTGACAGAACAGATGGTAAAACACATGCAGGAACTTGGCTACTACAAACCGGGATTTGAGATCAATGCGCACGAATTAGAGGATGGTGATATTGTTGATAAAGGAGAATACTTCATCAAAGCAGTCGCCACAGACCATGGCGTTCCGAGTCTTGGGTACGTTCTTGAAGAAAAAAACCGCGCAGGGAGATTTAACAGGGAAAAAGCCATTGAGCTTGGGGTCCCTGTGGGACATATGTTCTCAAAGCTGCAGAAGGGTGAAGCCGTCATAGTGAACGGATTAACGATAAAACCATCGCAGGTAATGGGACATGGTCGTCCGGGCAGGAAAGTGGTGTACAGCGGGGACACGCGCCCGTGCGGATCCATTGAAAGAGAAAGCAAAGGTGCAGACCTTCTCATCCACGACGGGACATTCGCGGACGAACTCCGGGACTGGGCGCTTGAGACAAAACATTCCACCTCTTCCGAAGTGGCTCACCTTGCAAAAAAAGCCAATGTCAGGCAATTGATACTCACTCACTTCAGTTCAAGGTACTCGGAAAACACAGAGCCTTTGCTGCTGGATGCTAAAAGCAAATTCGAGAACGTAAGGCTGGCTGAGGATTTAATGGAAATTGAAATCCAGCTTCGCGATAAATAACCGTTAAATATACGCAGCTACATATTAAACAGGGATCGGGTTGAACTCCACAATAATGACATTTAAACTGGAAATCGAGAGGCTTGGCAACATTCTTGATCTTGATGAGTATAAGATAAAAGAAGCTCTTGAGCACGGCAAAAGCACACTCATATCCTCCAGATTCTACAATAAAGGCGTGTACCGGGTCAGGAACACGGACAGCGGCAGACTTGAGAACATGGCGATAAACATCGAAAAAATAGCCGCTGTCACCTATGATGGTCTTGTAAAGGAACTTGGGGAAGGGTGCGTTGACAGGAACCTGTGGAATGATGTGCCGCAAGGAGAGCCGATATTCTTTTATTCATTCAAGCTCGATAAATTCGTGAAGTGAGGTGAGAACTATGGCAGGAGACGAAGGTTTTTGATAAAAACCTATAAATACTACTAATTATAATGATACTATTTAGTAGTATTTTAAAGATATGAGATTTCATAACAGATCATATGAATTAAGTGAATTAGAGCGTGTCCGGGAGTTATGCGGCAAGTCAACGCATTTTACCATAATCTCTGGAAGAAGGAGAGTGGGAAAAACTGAGCTTGTCAAGAAATTTTGTTCGGACAAAGAACATTTCTATTTTTTCATAGGCAGGAAAAATCCCTCGCTTCTGTTAGAGGAATTGTCCTCAATAGCAAAGACGAAGATCACTCCCTTTCCAACAATAACAAAGTTTGACGAATGGCTGGAATTTCTGCTAAATAATGTAAAGAAAGGAACCATTATATTTTTTGACGAATTTCAGAACTTTAAATATGTTGACCGAAGCATATTCTCGGATTTCCAGAAGATTTTTGATAAATACAGAACAAAACTTCAGGTTCACATAATTGTCGCAGGGTCGCACATAACGCTGATGAATAAAATATTTTCTGACAATAAAGAACCTCTTTTTGGAAGGGCCACGGAAAAATATGTACTCAAGCCGCTGCCATTCAAAGAGGTATCTGAAATGCTGTCGGAAATAAAGATAACTGATATTGAAGAGCAGATAAAATGGTACACCGTATTCGGAGGTATACCCAAATATTATGTAATTGCCGAAGAACAGGGGTTGGAAGGTAAGGACATATTCTCTGCCTTGAAGATCCTTCTTTTCAGGGATTTTGCTCCGCTAAAAGAGGAGGCAAAAAGCGTTCTTTCAGAAGAGTTCGGAAGCGAGCATCCGTCGTATTTCTCTATATTGGAAGCAGTTGCCCTGGGAAATTCGGAAATGACCACAATTGCGAACAAATCAGGCATAAATATCAAAAGCATAAGCAAATATCTGGGGTTGCTTGTAAAGGATTTTGGATATCTGGATTATGAGACACCCGTAACCGAAGATAAGCCCTGGAAAAGCAAAAAAGGAAGGTATTTTTTAAGCGATAATTTCTTTAGATTCTGGTTCAGGTACATATACAGAAACAGAAGTGATTATGAAATCGGAAATTACGAAATCCTCACTGCCAAGATAAAGCAAGACTTTGATTCTTTGGTAGGGAAGGAGTTCGAAAAAATTTCAAAAGAATTTTTAATAGGGCTGAGCCGACAAAATAAATTGCAGCTTAACTTTTCAAAAATCGGGAAGTGGTGGCATAAAGATATTGAAATAGATTTGGTGGCGCTGAATGCCGATACCAATGACATATTCTTTTTTGAATGTAAGTGGAAAAAATTAAAAGAAGCTGCTGCAATGAAAATATTAGATGACCTGAAGGTAAAATCAAAATCGGTTGGCTGGCATCAGGATGATAGAAGAGACTATTTCGGATTAATTGCAAAGAAGATTGAGAACAAGGATAAACTCAAAGCAAACGGCTATTTGGTATTCGATCTTACCGATTTCAAACTTTAATATGGTTCGGAAAAAAAAGCAGAAGATGTAAAATCTACAGCACCCGAAACGGCCTCACCCGTTCCAGTAACATGCCTTCCACGATAATGGGGTAATCCTTCTCTGCGGTTTTTATGGCATTTGTGAGTTTCCAGCTCTTATCTGAAAATATTGTGATGAGAGGCTCGCCTTTCTTGACCTGCTCGCCCTTTTTCCTATGGATCCAGACCCCTGCACCGCTATCTATGGGAGCGCCTGCGATCCTTGCTATCTCAACAATACGCTTGTTATCGAATTCGATCACGTAGCCGTCAGCAGGCGATAATAGCTCTCCCCTGTGCTCTCCCGGATTGATGTCTTTATATGAAATTTTTGGATCTCCGCCCTGTGCTTCTATGATCTCTTTGAGTTTCAAAAGCGCCTTTCCAGAGCGCAGGGTCTCTACAGCCATCGCTTTACCTCCTCCCTTCGGAGCCGCTCCGCCCATCTCAAGCAATATGCCTGCAAGTGCGGTGCTCTTTTCAATAAGGCTGTTTGGTCCCTGTGTGGTTTCAAGCACCTTTAGCGCCTCACGAACCTCGACCGCAGGCCCTATCGTCCTCCCCACGGGCGATGCGCCGTAAGTCATGGCGCATTCCACGTTCATCCCGAGCCGCTCGCCAAGATCTATAAGGTCCCTTCCAAGTTTTTTACCATCTTCCATCGTATGCACCTTGGTGCCAGCCCCGACAGGAATGTCGATAACAACGCAGTCGGCGCCTACGGCGCCCTTTTTCGCCATGATGGATGCGAGAAGCTGGCAGCGCGGGTCTATAGAAAGCGGATACTCGGCGCGTATAAGTTTATCGTCCGCAGGAGCGATGTTCGTGGCTCCTCCCCAGACTATCACTCCACCCACCTTTTCAGTCATGGTTTTTATCTCTTCGGCTGAGAATGCAACAGGAGCAAGAATTTCCATAAGGTCTGCTGTGCCCGCGGCGCCAGTTATCGCTCTTGAGCTTGTCTTGGGTATCAGCAAGCCGTTGGCTGCGATTATCGGGACTACAAGCAGTGATATCTTATTTCCTGGAACCCCGCCAATGCTGTGTTTGTCCATGATAGGATGAGTATCGAATTCGATCTTTTCACCTGTATCTATCATCGCTCTTGTCATCCATTCGATCTCATCATTGCTCATCCCGTGGATGTAGGAACTCGTAACGAACGCAGCAAGTTCAATATCGGTCAGGTTTTCCTTAACGATGTCCTGGATGACCTGGTGTATTTCTTCCTGCGTGAGCTTCTGTTTGTCCATCATCTTCTTGATGAACCCTACTGAACTCGGTCTTGATGTTGGAACGATGTCCACAGTAAGTGGGCATTCTGCCCCAAGCTTAACGCATATGTCCTGGTAAACCCCGACATTTCCTTTTGATATCATATCCCCTATCTCAGCTATTGCGGTCAGGTAACTGTGGTCTTTTATCT
>JAHIHJ010000268.1 GCA_018899795.1 Methanobacteriota archaeon | reverse complement strand
GACGCCGGGGATACACCTGTGCCGAATGCATTTGCAATATTTCCCCCCAGAATTGTCAATGATATCATAAGGGCAGAAGCAGAAGCCCCTGATGCGAGAACCACAGCCAGGCCGCTGTCCATTGAATATGCGGCTGAGAGAATACCTGCCATCCCTGCTCCTGCTGAAAGCATGCTTGGGCCTGTAGCAATGCCTGTGGCTGCCGACATGGCTCCTGTAGCGCTTGCAGGGATAAAGTGTACACATATCCCCACAAGGACACCCCCCAGGATTATTGCCAAGAATGCTGTTATTGGTTCCATTTTTACCTCACAAAGGGTCCGTATTTAGCCCTCGTATATTTCTCAAGATACACAGTTACAATGAATATGATAAAGATCATGCCAAATGTCACAATGACTGATGTCCAGGCGCCAGCGAAAACAAAAACCCTTGATAGCGAATCCAGGAATATGAGCATTCCGAAAACAAAAGCTGTTACCATTGCCCCGAATCTCAGGGTAAAATAAGGAGTATCTACCGAATTTCGATAACCATATTCCCCTTTGACATCGATATCTCCCTGGTTTGATATGGGTATGCCTGAGCCGAATATATGGTGCTGGTAGAGCCTTTCAGCCCCATAGTGAATATCGCCTGTGGAAGAACCGATCGTGCCTATCGTGATCCCAAGCATAAAAGCAATAAGAGGAATTGAGAATGGATTGTTCAGCATCATTCCTGCCGTGAATGAAAGAAGAGTTAATGACAAAGCGGTCAGGAACCCGAAGGAAAGATCCAGTGGAAGAGCAGAATATAATGAGTCCCAGTATAGGGTTTGTTTGAACGTCTTCATACTGGCTACTCTTGAAATATGCGAGAAGATGCCGTAAAGACCAAGGAGAAGAGTGGAAACAAGAGCGCCAATTACTGAAGAAATGATCACTGAATATACGGGGTTGAAAGCCTCAAATTTTGCCACCAGCAAAACCGCGACTGTTGCAGCAGTTGTAGCCCACAGGGCGTTTGCAGGCGGCTCTCCTGATATGGCTTTATTAAAATACCTGTGGCGATGCCCGATCTGGGGCGCAAGCTGGACCTGAGAATTGGGATTGCTCGCTGAACCGGCATTGGATTCGCTGTCTTCGAAGATACCTGCAAGGAAGGCAAGCAAGCCTGTCAGTATGGTTCCGAGTAAGGGTAGCATGGAGGGGTGATTAAAATATGTTCTCGATATACCTTTCTTATTTGATATTAAAATTGTCCTTTTTGGGTTAATTTATTGGATAATTATCCGAAAACAAAACTGTATGAAACCTCACTAAAGAATGGTGTAAAACCGCTTGACACACTTGCCGACTGGGGCGACTTTGACCAGTTCGATTTCAAGGCGCCGTGGTTCCCGCAGGAATATTTCGACCTTGTCAGGGAATTCAGGGCAGGCATGCCATGGAACTCGGGGTGCGATTTCAAGGAGTGGCGCAGGTTTTATGATGGGATAATGGAGCGGCTGGAAAATCTGTAATTATCTGATCTGGGACAATTTAATTCTGGTCACAGGAGATGAATAGTTTTTATCAAGGACTGTGTGCACAAGCCGATAAGTCATTGAATGCATAATCGCATAAAGAGAAAAATTGGAAACAATACAGAAAGCTTTATATATTCACTTAGTGAATAATTCAGTAAGTGAATAGAATGAAGTTTATAGACCGAAGAGAAGAAGTCAGATATCTGAAGGAAACCGCCGAATTATCCCAAAGCAAGCTTTTTACTGTTTCCATTACTGGCCTTCGAAGAGTTGGAAAGACAAGGCTCATTCTGGAATTATTATCTAAGGATGATCTGTACTTTTTTGTAAACAAAGACAAGGAAAGCACAAGTCTCCTGCAGGAATATACCGAGGTTCTAAAGGCAAGAAATATCCTTAATGAGCTTGAGGCATTAACTGACTGGGATGCATTTTTCAGGATATTGTTCGAACGATTCAAAGGTATTGTTTCTTTTGACGAGTTCCAGAATTTTATGGCTGTCGACAAGTCTGTTTACGGCATACTTCAGAAATATATCGATTTGAACGAAAACAAAACAGGGCTATTTATTATTTTTTCAGGCTCTACGGTCGGTTTAATGAAAAAACTTTTTTCGGACTCAAAACAGCCCCTGTATGGGCGCCTCAAAAGAAAGATGCCATTAAAGCCGCTTATGTTTCGCGATACTTTAGAGGCATGCAATGCGCTCAGAATAAACAATATTGAAGATGCAGTACGGCTTTATGCAATTTTCGGCGGATTTCCAAAATATTATGTTGCCTTAGAGGATGAGCAGCTCGGTAATGCAGGCTTTGAAAAAATAATGGATCGATTATTCTTTGCTGAAAATGCAGTTCTTGAAGATGAAGCAAACCAGATACTTTCGCTTGAGTTTGGCAAAAGATCTGGAATATATTACGACATTCTTGCAGCCATAGCATCGGGAAATACAAGGATAAGCGAAGTTGCATCGTTTCTTAGAAAGAAAGAAACCGCGCTGACACGGCAGATGAACGAACTCATAAACCGTTTTGAGTTTGTATCTGTCGAAAAGCCGGTCACAGGCGGAAAGGGTGTTTTTGTTATCAATCATCCGCTTCTTAATTTCTGGTTCAGGTTTTTTTACAAGAATGTATCCAGCTATAAGCGGCGTGAAAAATCACTTATTAATAAAATAAAGGATAATACGAATGCATATATTGGGCGCAGATTTGAAGCGGTTTGTCAGGAATTTCTGGAGAATCAAAGACTCGGTTTTGATAAAACCGGACGATGGTGGGGGGCTTACAGAGATACTGAAGGTAATCGAAAAGTAGCTGAAATAGACCTTGTTTCAATTAATGAGCAGTCCAGGGAGATATTGTTTGCAGAATGCAAATGGCAGGACAAGGTTGATGCAAAAAAGATTTTGGCAGAGCTTAAGGGAAAAGTACATTATGTAGAATGGCACAACGACAAGAGAAAAGAGCACTATGCTATTTTTGCGAAATCCTTTAAGGAAAAAATAAAAGAGCCTGATTTAATGCTGTTTGATTTGAAGGATTTTCAAGCTCTGCTTGAAAAGCCGAGAATGAAGTGACAGGATATTGAAATGACTATGAAATTACGAATTTCAAGAATCTCCAGATCACGCTCATCTATACCAAATCGAACACATATTCCGCGATCCCCACCGTCACATCCACCCCGCACGCCTCAAATATTCCCTTACCCGATGGCGTCCCGTTTATCTCAAGAACATAATCCCTGTCCCCCTCGATAATATCAACACCGGCATACACTGTTCCTGTGACCTCGGCGGCTTTCAGGGCTATCTTTTCCTGCTCGTGCGTCAATGCGCATACCTGCGCCTTCCCCCCCTGGCTCAGGTTGTTTATCCAGCTTCCGATCGGCGCTATCCTGTATATCGAGCCTTTCACCTCACCGTCAACAACGAACGCCCGGATGTCCCTTCCCGGATTCCTTATGGACTCCTGCATGTAGAGCATGCCGTTCTTTTCAAGAAGTGTCCTGAGCTTCGCCTCCCCGCGCGGATCGTTCTTCACGCATTCCACACCTATCCCCTTGTACCCGAAAACCGGCTTCACAACTGCGCGTCCGAATGAAGACAGTGCATCAAGCGCAGCATCAATGTCGCCAGTCACGACCGTTTGCGGTGTTGGGATGCTGTTCTTCTGGAACAGGCAGCTTGAGACGTACTTGTTCGCAGCCCGCGCTATCGCCTCAGGCGGATTGATCACCGCGACCCCGCTGTCCTTAAGCTGGCACAGGATATCGAACCTGAGCGCTGCGCCATTGTGCTCAGCAGGTCCAAGGTCCCTTACAATGATCGCATCAAGAGCGGAAAGCTCCAGCTTGCCTGCATGTATTTTACCTGACCTGATATCTGAAGTCGCGCCGCTGAAGCTGAACACTGCGGGCTTCATTCCAGAACGCATTACGGAGTTATAGAGCGCAACTCCTGTCCAGTCTTCGGGGTCTGTCACCGCTATCCCTATCTTTTTCATATCATCAATCTCCTGCTCATAAGGAAGGGATCAGGAAATGACTATCGAAACGACAACCTAATCGACAACCTGAACGACAACCGAAATCATAAATTAAACGACAACTGAAACGACAACCAGAATGACAACCGAAATGGCAGATATCAAGCCATGACATAATAAGCCCCCCTTCCTTTCCCTTCCAGCCTGATTACCTCAGGTTCAACGAGCTTGTGGAGCTCTTTGAGAGCAGCCTGTCTTGTGACCCCGAACATCTTTGCCACCTCACCCGCCCTAATCTTTCCGTTCTTTTGAAGAGTTTCGATGATCTTCATCTGCCTTTCAGTAAGAGAGACCTGACCTTTTGAGTCCCGCTTATGCTTTTCCAGGGAGAGCCTCAATACTTTCTCTTTGACCTTTGCTATCGAGATAAGGACGCCGTCCGTAAAATACTCAAGAGCAAAAAACCGTTTTATGTCGAATTCCCGCAGGTAAAGAATGAGCGTGGCAAGAGAACGCGCAGTTCTGCCGTTGCCATCCACGAACGGATGTATCCTTACGAATTCATAATGGGATATGCCTGCTACCATGACAGGGTCAAGTTTTTTTGCATCTTCCGAGTTGACCCATTTGAGGAACTCAGTCATCAATCCTGGCACTTCATCAGGTTGGGGGGGCATAAAGATCACATCGCCGGTCTTGTTGTTGCCCACATAGACCTGAAGCTCCCTGTACCTGCCTTCGTATTCTGGTTTTTCCAGGATATCCTTTGATATATACTTGTGCAATTTCAGGATGTTCTTACTGGTTACCCTGCCTTTTTGCTGAAACACTTCTATCTTCTCCAGCACTTTCAGGTAGTTGAGAACTTCCAGTTCAGCTTTGCGTGATGCCAGGACTTTCCTGCCGTGGGCAAGCATGCTCACTTCTTCGATGGTGAGCGGATTACCCTCTATGGCAGTTGAGGCATGCGAGGCTCTTATCAATGCGTCTTTTCGAAGCGATACTTCCCATTTCGGTATAAGGTATGAATTGAGTACTGCCTCTCTTGCAGAGGCTATATCGACAAGGTTCTTTACTATTTTATCAGTGTACCTGAAGTTTGGTTTGAAGATCCTGTTCACCTTCTGTTAGTATGCTCAGCGCCCTTTTAGTTATGATATCTCTCTTATTCTATAAACTCCTTTTTATTTCCTATTCTTTTAGTTCTCTCAGGTGCTTCAAGATAATTATCGCTTGAAACTACACTTTTTCCAAGTTTCCCTTCAATATCCTTTCGCGTCGCTCCTGCAACATCCCCGCCGTCTTTTGCATCTTTTCGCAACTCCGGAAATATCCGGGAATCCCTGTCACGGGTAAATCTTGTAGTGGTAGCTTCGCCAAGCATGGTCAGGATCAATTCAATATCATCCATGTGATCTCAAATTTTCATTTTTCAAGCCTTTGAATCGTTTGTATTCGGTGGGCGTCAATCCGAAAGTCGCTCTGGAGATATCAGCAGTTAAGATAGAGTAATCCTGTTTGGACTTTGCGCCTCTTTTATCCCAT
>JAHIHJ010000267.1 GCA_018899795.1 Methanobacteriota archaeon | reverse complement strand
TATTTCCAATAATACATAGCAGTATGCTTTTAAATATTTAGCGAAACAACATGGTGTGATCAATCAGCTATCATTCTGTCACTATACTGCCGATGTGCATGCCTTCTGCCTGCGCCCTTATGGTTTTATCGTAGCTACTATCTTCCCCTCTTTGAATATCCTTATCACTCCGCCGCTCTGGGATACGACGACTCCAAGCGCTTTTGTGGCCAGGGTCACGGCTGCAACTGATGAATGTCTTGTTCCCAGCCCCCTTGGTATTCTAACCATGCCTGTATCCATTGTGATGTACCGTCCTGCAGACTCCACTACCCCATCACCCGATACCACGAAAACACCATCAAGCTGCGCGAACTCCTTGATATTGTCTCCGATCTCGGCATCCGTCAGTTTTATTTTATCCCTGTTGTGTCCTTCGAACGGGTTCAGAACAAGCTGTCTTGACCGTGCCATGACGTTTCCTGCATCTCCTACAAGGAACGCTGTGCCTATGGCATGTCCTTCCCGCCCTTCATGGCTTATTTCCATGGCTATCCGCAGAACTTCACCTAATACTTCCTCCTGCACACCGCTTCCTCTTAGCAGTTCTGATACCTCGACCCCGGATGTTTCTTTTTTCACAGGCGCAAACGCCCGTGTATCTATTTCAGGATCGTTGAGCAGTTCATGTTCAATAGAACGGACACGTTCAATATAATAACTTGAAAGGCTTCGAAGAACGCTGATCTCATTGAAATCCCCTGATATATCAGAGGCCTGTCCGAATTTTGCGATAGCTTTAAGATACAGTTCTTTCGCGCGTCTGAAATTGCCTGCTTCCTGCTCTCGTTCCGCATGTTTAGCAATATTTTTTCCCTCATCCGAGAGAACATTTCTCCACAAGTTAGATCACATCGTTGCCTGTATTAGTGAACTGTCGATAATGCTTTCTAACAATATAAGGTTAAAGGCCAAATAATACAGTTAAGCGTGAGTTTAGCACCTTAAATACTTAATCTTCATAATTTTTCTCTTTTCCAACAGTTCAATAGGCTGCCGTAATGCGGTCAATGTTTTGTAGGGAAAACAATAATCAAGTAGTATTACCACAAAATATTTATGTAGGGAAAACAATTTAGTAACATGCATATTAAATCATGTAAAAGCAGGGGTCATATTTACTATGCTGTGGTTCGATCTAAACGTAGGGAAAACAAGGTTTTTCAAGAGTATTTGCTCAAACTTGGTAGACTGGATAATTTAACTGAAACACAGCGTCTTGAACTTGAGAATAAAATTTCTGCAATCGGAGAAAGTGATCTCCTAAAGAAATTCCACGATCTCTTATACTCTATCGGTTACTCTTTTCCCTCTCCAATATCTACATTTGAGGTGGGAGATGTCTTTGGCTATGGGCGAGAACTGGCACTGCACAAAATTTGTGAAGAGATAGACTTCATTAACATTGTCAATCGATATGGTTACAAGGGTGGAGGCCCTGAACTTGGGAAGATCGTAGAAATAATGGCAATAGCCAGGAACTGCGATCCCTGCAGCTATTATCAGGTTTCTGAGTGGTATTCAATGAGCTATCTGCCTTTTTTCCTCAAACTACATTCGGAAGAACTTACTTATAATGTAGCAATAAGAGCTCTGGACTACCTTCAACCAGAAAATACGATTCCGATGCAGGTTTCTCTTTACGAAAAAATAAGGCACGTTTATGGTTACGAATGCGAGAGGCTTGATATTGATCTCACTTCAACTTACTTTGAAGGTGAGGAATGTGTACTTGCAGAATTCGGTCATCCAAGAGGTCATAGTAAAAATAAACTTCAGATAGTGGTTGCTTTTGTAGTGGATCAAAAAGGTGTTCTCGTCACTCATAAAGTGTGGCCAGGAAATCGAACTGATGCAAAAAGTCTGAAGCCAATGGATAGATGTCTGAAAAACGAGTTTGGGCTCGATGCTCCAAGGGTTGTCGATAGAGGAATGGCTACATGGGAGAACCTCAAATACATGGATCGCAAGAAAGAACGCTATCTTGTAGCTCTCAGGGCGAAGATAAAGTCCACAAAGTTTCTGGAAGAGATTAAAATCCCCAGAGATGAATGGATGAATACTGGTAATAACGAGGTAGCTACTTCTATTATTAAAGGACGAAGAAAATATGTGGTGGGGTGGAATGCCTCGGTTGCACGGACAAATAAGAAAGGGAGAGAATCAAGAATTAGCAAGGCAGAGGATGAACTCAGGTTAGTTCTTGAGTCCGTGGAGAAAGGTGAAATTAAATCTAGAAAGGAAAGGGATGAAAAAGTAGGACATATAAAAAAGAAGTATAAAGTTACAAGATACCTTGCTGTGAAAGGAAAAAGAAGTGGATTCACTTTCACTATCGAGAGAATGAAAGCATTGGGTGAAGTGGATAAATATGATGGATACCAGGTTTTTGTGACTACGGAATTTGACCTCAATGAGAAAGAGGTACTTGAGTCTTATAGAACGAGAGATCAGATAGAGAAAGCCATACGAACATTGAAAAGTGTGCTTGGGCTGCATCCTCAAAATGTCAGAACGAAAGAGCATATCCTGGGTAATATTTTTGTTTGTTCGACAGCTTTTCAGCTCCGCTCGTTATTGAAAATGAAGATCAGTAATAGCGGGCTCGATGTAAGCATTGAGGAAGCCATGAAAACACTGGAACGGTTAAAAGCAGTACATATCGCCGTTGGAACGGAAGGGGGAGTACAGGTTTATAGGAAATTGAGCGGACTTAATAAAGAAACAAGGACTTTGATCGAAGTTTTTGGGATGGAAGATAATAAAATACTTCCAGAAGTCGACACCGAAAAGTTTAAGTGATGCAAAACTCACG
>JAHIHJ010000266.1 GCA_018899795.1 Methanobacteriota archaeon | reverse complement strand
GAGTTATCGGTCGCACATCGAGGGCATTTCCCAGGCTTAAGGGTCTTAAGTACAAGTTCCTCATCATCAGTGATTAGACCGTTCTTGATAAGTAATTTCTTGTCAACATCTGCGCCAGCGAGATGGACATATGTAGCAGGCATGTTGCTTTCTTTTTCCCATCCTGCTAGTATTCTTAACTCGGATTCCATGAACCCCTGCCGTACGAACATGGTCAGCCTGCCATGCCTGAGCGCATGAGGATGAACGTTCTTATTGAGTCCGGCTAATTTAGCCACTGTATTAAGCATATTCTGAACGGTGCGGTCTTCGATCCTTCGTTCTTCAGTCACCTTACCTTCTTTATGATCATATCGTCTCTCAGTCACGAATAATGGGGCTTCATGGTTGTTTTTTAAAGGGTGCTGATTAAGCCATAGTCTCACATCAGGCAGCGAATCGATCAGCCTGACCTTCCTCATACCTGTCTTTCCCTTGACTATCATAGTGGCGCCATACTCGTCAGTTTGGATATGATTGATGTTCCTGCTCAGGACTTCATTTAACCTACAGCCTGAATCCCACAGAAGCATGATAATAGCGCGATCTCTCTGGCTCTTGCATGATCCTATCAGTTTCTTCACATCATCTGGAGTAATCAACTGCTCTACTGGGAGGTAATTTTTTGGTTGCTTGATTTTGATACCAGCAAATAGATCATTCCCAGGTATCAGCCATCCATAGAACTTACGCAATGCGATAATGTCACCGTTTACCGTCCACTGAGAGCTTGAATTACGTCTTTGGATTATATGATCCTGGATAACGGTTTTTGTGATATCCTTTGCAGGCTTGTTAAATTCCCTTAAAACCTGGTATACTTTCCAGAGATAATTATTCACCGTTCGGTTACTCAACTGCTGCAATTCAAGGGCGCGCTTGAATTCATTCAAAACATTGGCATTATCCCCAAGTTCTTCAATGGTAATTTTCGGTGGGTGCTTCACAAGAGTTAAATTGCCTCAAAGAGTTATAAAGTTTGCGCCATATATCGCGCAAAGTTGAGGGGCTGGTTTCGAAGGAATTCGTGGGTTCAAATCCCATCCTCCGCATTTATTCTAACGACAACTATTAAATAGTTCTAAGAAGTTAAAACGAAGGAATCTTATGGCTTTTCACGTAATGCTTATTCCCACATTAGGATGCCCTTCCAAATGCAGTTATTGCTGGAGTTCAGAGGAAGGATCTCCTGTAATGAGCATTGAAACCATTAAGGAAGTGGTCAAATGGCTCAAGGATTTCAGGAAAGAACCTGTCACTTTTACCTTTCACGGCGGGGAGCCGCTGCTTGCTGGCGCCGAATTTTACAGGGAAGCTTTGCCATTATTGACCCAGGGTTTAAGTCATCTGAAACCGGCTTTAGCCCTGCAGACCAATCTCTGGAAAATGACGCCTGAAATTGCACAGATCCTGGCTGAGTATGAGATCCCCATCGGTTCCAGTCTGGATGGTCCACCTGAGATCACAGACCTGCAAAGAGGAAAGGGGTACTTTGAGAAGACATTGCATGGCTTTGAAATTGCTATAGAGGCGGGTCTCAAGGTGAGCTTCATCTGCACCTTCACATCTCATTCTATTAAATTCAAGGAGGATATCTTCAATTTCTTCCTGGAGAATGGTTTAAACCTTAAATTACATCCGGCGCTGCCGTCTTTACGTTCAGATGACCCTGGAAAATGGGCTCTATCTCCTGAAGATTATGGGGAATTGTTGATATATCTTCTGGATAAATATCTGGAAAACATTGGCAAGATCGAAATTATGAATATTGATCACCTGTGCAAATGCGTACTGACCAACAGGGGCACGGTCTGTACTTTCGTTGATTGCATGGGCGACACTTTTGCGGTTGGACCTGACGGCAGCATATATCCCTGCTACCGCTTTGTCGGTATGCCTAAATATGTTATGGGGAACGTCTATGACCACCCCACTGTTGAGGATATATCAAAGTCTGATGCCTGGAAGCTTATGTTCGAGTTCAAGGATTATGTGGACAAGAATTGCGGGGAATGCAAGTACATAAAGTTCTGCAGGGGCGGATGTCCATACAATGCCATAGCGCCTGCTGATGGTGAGGTGAGGGGGGTCGATCCGCATTGTCCTGCATATAAGAGGATATTCAAGGAAATAACCGAACGGTGGGAGAAGGAATTCTTTGGAGGCTCTGGGGGCACGGAAATGTTTGGTGTTCCATCTGAACCTGATGGGAAGGCTGGGATCATGTCTTTGATGCTCAAGCGCATCTGAGCCCATCGGTTAAGAGAAAAACCGTGTGATGAATAGTGTCAATATTCAAGTACTTTCGCTTTCATCACCATCTGAATTTTGGCAATTTAAATAATGGTAAATTGCCTTTGAAATAGCTTCCTTAATGGAGGACTCTCCTGTTTTTTCTTTTAATGCAATGGTATCTTCATATGGCAATACCGATTGGACATGAACTATCTTTGTCATCATTTCTATTTTCTCCTTCGTTTTATTTTGAGAATACTAATAATATACTAATAAAGTATAAAACTATCCTAATAACTCGTTACATATACATAATGTGAATTATCTAAATGTATGTTATATACATTATGTAAATTATCTAAATGTATATTATTAATATATATAAATTGCAGTAGAAATAGGGGGGGTTTATTAATTGCCTAATTCCTTCAACCGCTCTATCTTTGCCTGCGTCTCTTCTACCGCTTTTATATGCTGGTTTTCAAGCTGACGCAATCTGGCAACTCTTTCGAGGTCTATTGATTTAGCTGCATTCTTATTTTGAAGATAGCTTAGAGCTGTTGCAGCATTCTTGCTCATTCCCAATGAAATAAGTATGTCTGCGATTTCCTCGTCTTTTTCATCAAGTTGTTTAAGAAATTAATACCTAAGAAGGGCATGCAAAGCATGCCTTATTTTGTGTAAACTGAGGTTTCAGATGGAATAGTTATATACCATGAAATAATTATGACCTTAAAATAAGCTCAAAAAAAAAGGAAAAGAAATGGAATTAAGATTCATAAACAAACCGGAAATGTCAAAACCCCGTATGCTGGTAGGTCTTCCAGGCATGGGCATGGTAGCCAGGAGTACAGTTAACTATTTTATAGAATTCCTGAAGCCTGAATTATTCGCTGATATCCCGGTGCCTTATCTTTCACCTTCAATAGCGTTTTTTGAAAAAGGTCTGGTCGTACCGATCGACAGGGAAATAAGCCCTTTCAAGTTCTACTACTGTGAGAAAGAAAATATCATATTGTTCGTGGGCGATATCCAGTTTGGCTATGCTGCAAAGGATAATGAGCTTGCTGAGAAAATCGTTGAAGCTGCTAAACTTTGCGGAGTTGACATGATCTATACGGTTATCGCGACGCATGTGCAGGGATATGTTGAAAATCCGGAAGTATTCGGGGTTGCGACATCCAGCGAACTTCTGCAGTTTTTAGAGAGCAAGGGTGTGAAGGCGGTGGAAGGCAGCCTTCAAATAAGCGGGGTCAATGGGCTTGTTATTGAATCTGCATTGCGAAAGGGAATAAAGGGAATGGCGCTGTTGTGCGAGACTGCCTTTCCAGAAGCGCTGGATATAAAAGCATGTCAAGCAGGGATAAAAAAATTGTCTGAACTTCCTGGTATTGATATTG
>JAHIHJ010000265.1 GCA_018899795.1 Methanobacteriota archaeon | reverse complement strand
GGCATATCGCTCTAAGTGAACACATGTCAGAAGTGCTGGCTTCTGGACTTGAAGTGCTGCAGAGCATATACAACAACCAGCTCCAGATATTGAATAACCGACTTGCCCTGGTGGTAGCATGGCTTACTATACTTGGCACTGCTGTGCTTGTGCCCAATACGATCGCCACTGTTCTGGGCAGTTCAGCATTTGAACTCGGTCCTGAAGACAGATTGTGGTATTTAGCCCTAATTATTACATCTACCGTATTAGCCACATGGGCTGCCTACTGGTGGATAAAGAAAAAAGGACTGCTCCCATTTAAAGTGGATTGATCATTTTTTGAAGTGATCTTTTAATACCATCACAACAAGCAGCAATATTACTGCCGCGGCAAGGACCATGAACACTGTCCACAGGACATTGCCATTCTCTTCCGGCGTCTCTTTTGTTATCGACGGCGTCTTCGTCTTTAAAGGAGTCATGGATGCAGGTGTTGCAGTAGTGATCACAGGACTTGCTGTGCCAGTTATTCCGGTTACATCCCCTACTGCTATCTTGACATTTCCAGAGACATCAATTGCCGCATATGCGAATTTCCTGCCGTCGCTGCTGAAAGAGGGACTTCTCTGTTTATGATCTAAGTCAATTAACAGTCTCCTGTTAGTCCCATCCTGATCTATTGCAAATATTTTTTCTCCGGACGACGTCACGCTTTCATATGAAACGAATACTATCGTATCCTCAGGTCCCCATACAGGATAGTTTTTCTTTATCTCGTCAAATGTTAGCTGCCTGCTGATATTTCCTTCCAGTACGAAAAGCTCTTCTTTGAATTTTGTCTCAGGATAAGATACATATACGAGTTTTTTGCCGTCCGGGCTGAATACCGGGCTCCACTGCCTGAATTCAGATTCAAAAACCAGTTCCTTTCCTGTGCCGTCATTATTCACTCTGTACATCTTCGGATTTTCTTTTTCGTCAAGTGATGTATATACAAGCGATCTGCCATCCGGGCTCCATGAAGGCGCCGCCCATGCTGGCGGCTTGTCAGAATCCGCGTTTCCCTGCCTCGTAATGTCGGGAATGAGCTGGGCGTTCCCTGTCCCGTCAGGGTTTATTACGAATATCTTCTCCAGTCCTCCTTTTCCAAAAGATACATAAGCGATCTTATCCTTTCCCCATGCAAGCTCCCATTTTTTATTTGGGTCTTCTGTCAGCTTTTTCTTACCTGTGCCATCGGTGTTTATGACATAAACCTGCTGCAAACGCGCTTCATCGTAGGCACCATACGCTAATTGCTTTCCGTCCGGGCTGAGTACGACATCCCACAGGTCTGTTTCAGGTATATCGAGTTTCTTTACGTTCTCTACGGAAATCGCATTGACCCCACCAGCCAGTATCAGCAGAACGATAGCGCAAATACAGGCTGAAAATAATTTATTCATAATATATGAAGTTGTTTCGAACCTTATTAAATGTTACGCAATAATTTTACGAGGTAGCCAAACCGAGAGCTTTATTCGTTTTCTTTATTGAGCGCATCCCGTCTTTTTCAATTTCGAGGAGCGCGCGTATGGCATCCACGTTCTCAGGGACAACATCTGATTCCTGGTGTATCGCCTGGAAGAAATACAGTTCTCCTTTGTTGATAGCGATCGAGTCCTTCCACACTACGTTCTCCCACATATCGCCCCTGGGTCTTCCCATGTCTTTTGCATATTCCATGGCTTCTGCTGTGGATTTTATCCGGTCTTTGCTACTGACGAGCCTGATGCGGGGTCTTGTCCCGAGGAGTTCTATGATCTCATCTTCGGAACATTTCTTTTTAAGTTCAATATTCAGCGCGTGAAGGTGCATGAGAGTCGTGGAGGTCTTCACAGCCATAGTGGTTATGTCGACGTCTGGAAGAATGGAATTTACATCAGGTCCGTGATGAGACGGGAGTTTGATGGGGTCAGGGATAAGCGCGTTGATCGGTCCAGTCTTTATATCTCCCGGGTCTGCAGCCCGCCTCATAAGAGTTACGCGGGCTTTCCTGACACCGTAAGCAGAATCAAGAGCATACAGCACTCTCACAAGCCCTGTCGTATTGCAGGAAACAACCCTGGCGAACTGCCTGCCCAGGGCATCATGGTAATTGGCTTCCGAATTGAATGAGAATCCGGTCAGTTCATGTTCTTCCCCGCCCTGCCAGATAGCTCTGACACCGTGTTTTTCATACAGCTTTTTATATTCCTCGCCTGTATCGCCCGGCGTGGCATCGACAACTATGTCCGCCTTTTCCAGCAGGTCCTCAAGCGTCCCACTGACATCGATCTTTGATTTCCTGAAATCGTCGATGTTCTCTTTTGCAGCGGCATATAGCTCATAACCTTTCTCAAGAGCTATTTTTGCTTCAAAGCCGGGGCGGGTTTTCACGACACCGACTATTTCCATGTCATCCTGGGCTGCCACCGCGTCTGCCACGCGTTTTCCAATCGTTCCATATCCGTTTATTGCGACTTTTACTCTCATAAATTAATAATCTTTATATTATATAACTCATTTTTGCGAATTCTTTCCAATCACTGAATCTCGGCTCATTATTTATTAGCTTGTTTTTGTTTGATTCGTTTGATTCTGACCTAACATTTGTCAAAACGTTCTTATAAATAATTAAATATTGCTCAATTAGCTCCTTAATAATATTATTGTCGATTTTTTGTGATTTGTATATTGTTAATGCTGTTTTTATCTGTTCAAGTATTCTTTTTCTAAGTTTAAATTCTCTAAATATCTGATCATATATATTTAAAAGCAATTTCCTAACCTGTTGTTTGTTAACGCTTGGTTCTATTTCTGCATAATCCAATGCATCAATTACAATAATGTATGATAAAATAAGTGTTTCATAATGCGG
>JAHIHJ010000264.1 GCA_018899795.1 Methanobacteriota archaeon | reverse complement strand
GTCACGAGCCTCCAGAGTCGCGCCTCTGGAGGGCGCATACACGTATGCCCTCAAGGGCATACGTGGGTACCAAGTCGAGAAGCGTAGCTTTCGGAGCCGACGTATACACGTATGCCCTGCGGGGGCATACGTGTATGCGCCCTCCAGAGGCGCGACTCTGGAGGCTCGTGACTCTGGGCGCCTTTATCTGCGGTTTTATATTTCACTAAGGATTTACCATTATTCAAGAATCCTGTTATAGGTCGCGCCCAAAATAAAACTATCCACTAACTATTTATTTCTCCTTTACGAATACCCATCATGCAAAAACAACTCTCCAAAAAAGAGTTCGAAGAAGATTACACCCTCTGGATACAGTCCGCGGCTAAAGACATAGCTTTTTCTGTGAGCCAGCTCAGGCCACATGAAATTAAGAGAATTATCGCACGTAGCGAGCAGTATCTGAAGGACCCGGGATCAGTTTATGGGACGAATGGGCTCGAAACAGCCAGAAAATCAGTCCCGTCGAACATAATTTTACTATCTACCGATGCCGTAGTATTCTCGCAGAGCATCTTTGTCAGGATGGCGTCGGTCTTTGATTATGCGGTAGCGCTTAACAGGCGGTATTATCTTGGCTCCTGGTATTCGATAATAACCCTTAACAGGAAGTACCTTGAAGAAGCAAGCGAGAACATGCTGCGGTTCACAATTCAGCACGAGCTTCTCCAGAAAGAGATATATGAGGCGAATATCAGGAACGAAGCCCGGAAGTTCACGCCAGAAGAAAAGAAAAATATCAGTGATGAGACCCTAAAAAGGGCCATTGAAAAGAGCGGAATTACCAGAGAAGAGATTGGACTGGAACAGGCGCTCATGCTGAATATATCTCACAATTCCCCCCTGATCCCCAAACCTTTTGCCGAAACAGCGCTTTACTGGTATATTGAAAGTCATCTTGATGAACTTAAATTTCTGGGGGAGCCCAGTATGAACGAAAAGGAAGACGCGCTTGGAAAGAAATTGAACGCTGATTTCAAGGAATGGATAGATTTTTCTGCAGGTGTTTACAAATTGTTCCTGTCTGAAGTAAAGAAAGAATTGAATTACACGGATTACGGATACGCATGAAAATAATAGCTATCTCAGACACGCATATAAAATTTGGCTCTATCAGGGACCACCTACCCGGCGACCTTGTCGAGAGACTGAAAAAAGCAGACCTGATCCTTCATGCTGGCGATTTTGTAAGGAAAAAAGCATACGATGAACTTTGCGCGATCAACAGGCTTGAGGCAGTACATGGGAACATGGATGACCCTGAATTGAAAACCATGCTGCCTGAAAGGAAGGTCATAGAGATCGAAGGCATAAAGATCGGGCTCATCCACCAGGCAGCCCTTTCCCTCCAGGACACTATCGGGGCGCGGTACATGGCAAAAGAGATGGGGGCTGATGTCCTCGTTTTCGGGCATATACACAGACCTGTGATCGAGAAGTCAGATGTTCTTATAGCATGTCCCGGAAGCCCCACATCCCCGAGAATGTCAGAACCAAGCGTGATCGAGTTTGAGATCAATGACCGGAAGATATCTGGTAATGTGGTGACATTTGAGGGAACGAAATGTGGCGCGCTTGAAAGCGCCCGGTTTTTCAGAAATCGTTTGTGATGGTTTATAATGAAGGTTTATAATAAGTTTTTTATACCATAGGTACATCAGAGCCGAAAAAGACAGGAAATATCATGACTATCCAGAACGGAGATTTTATCAGAGTTTCATATACAGGAAAGAATGACGACCGCATCTTTGACACCACGAACGAAGAGATCGCCAAAGCCAACGGTATCTACAACGAGAAAGGAAAATACGGCGGAGACGTAATTATCGTTGGAGCCGGGCACACTGTGGCGGGGCTTGACGAGGATTTCATAGGAAAGGATACAGGTTATACCGGCAGCGTTACCGTACCCCCCGAAAAAGCCTTTGGCGTAAGGAACCCGGAACTTATAGAAACAATTCCCATAACAAAATTCGAGCATAAACCTCAGATAGGGATGCCCGTTCAGGTTGACGGGCGCCAGGGCGTAGTGATCCGGGCTATCGGCAGGATGGTGCAGGTGGACTTTAACAGGTTCCTGGCAGGCCAGACCATTACTTATGATTACGAGATAAAAGAGAAGATCGAGGATAATGAAGGAAAGGTAAAAGGACTTCTTGGCCTGTATATCGGAAAAGAGTTCTCAATTGAGATCAATGACCAGAAAGCGACAGTTGAAATAGAGCCGGAGTTGACCTATAACCAGAGATGGCTAATGTCAAAGAGACAGATCGCAAAAGAGATCATCGATAATACAGATATCAAAGAAGTCGTGTATCTTGAGCGATACAATATGGACGTGCTGGCGCCAAAAGCTCAGGAATAATATTAGAATCAGTTTAAAATAATCCTTTTATCGTCGGGATAAGTGGAAGTACTACTTCCCACAATATCAGCAGCACTATAGCCACTTCAAGTAGCATCGCTATCTGCTCTGTGGAGAAATGTCTTGTTGTAGTGTAGAGTTCCTGCAGGGTATCTATCTTGTGCTGCACAACTTTTTCAAAGTCCCATACTTTATGGATGATCAGCATCCGCATGTAAGCAGACTGGTAGTACCAGTCCTGCGTGATCTTATGGGGATTCATAAGGTCTTCGATATCGTCAAGTATGACAAGCCCTATCTCGGACACCTTGAGCAGGGATCTTTCAAGGTTGCGCGGAGCCTGTGTCAAGAAATAGACTTTTGAGCTGCGCATTTTCTTTATCGCATCAAAGGCATGAGTGATCTCCTGGTCTATCTTGCGGTCGTATATCTGGAACAACAGCAAAAGCGATATCGTAAGCTCAAGCAATTCACGCAATTCCTTGATGTAGTCATCACAGCCAAGTATCAGTACACCCTCAGGAGAAGCAAGGAACAGGTCTTCATCATAATATGAAAGATCATTTGAGAGTTTATCTTTGATCTCCTTGCTGTGCAGCGGCCTTATGGAAGTCTCGCCTGAAAGGAAACGAGTAATGACCTCTCCGTACTGTTCTTTCAGTTCGGTATGGTCGAGCTTGGGAGTAAATTCCTTGATCTTAAGGAGCGTGTACCGTTTTGTATTCTCATAGCACAGGACTTTCTTTCCTGGATTAAGCCTTTCACGGATCTCGCTTATCCTCCTTTTAGCAAATGACTGGAAATCAAGTCCTTCCAGAATGATCGTATTGGAATGGAGAGCCACCAGAATATCATTAAATAATATCCTGTCCCTGATCTCGATCTCAGTCCTCAGTATAGATACGCCTGCGATAAAAACATCAGTATATATGTTCGCGTTGCATGTTATTTTTTCACTGCCTGAAATGATCACTGCCACGCCTTCGGATCGTTCAATCTCTATTGGCTTGTTCCATCTTTCAGCGACCACTTCCGAACCTATGATTTTAATTATCTGGCTTTTATCCAGTTCTCCACCTGAACTGAAAGCCATAAGTATGGTGAGTTTGCCGTTAAAAATAGTCAGGTCGCCCTCAGCATGCATGCGATAATATTCGTTTTGAAAAGTATATAGATTGTTATGACACTATAATGGACATTCCGGTCATCTCTTCAGGTTTTTCTAAACCCAGCAACTCAAGGATGGTAGGGGCTACGTCTGCCAGTATGCCGTCCCTGAGCCTGATACCTTTTTCGCATATCATAAAAGGCACGGGGTTGGGTGTATGTGCAGTATGTATCCCTCCCGCCTCATCGCACATCTTCTCAGCATTCCCATGGTCTGCGGTGATGATGAGAAGCCCGCCAGCCTGTAAGACTGAGTCATACACTTTCCCGATGCACGCATCTATGGTCTCCACTGCTTTCACAGCAGCATCAAATACCCCTGTGTGACCTACCATGTCACAATTTGCATAATTCAGGATAATTACGTCGTATTTTCCTGATGCTATAGCTTTCACCGCTTTGTCCGTCACAGGGAATGCGCTCATCTCAGGCTGCATGTCGTATGTCGCAACCTTTGGAGAGGGGATGAGCATCCTGTCTTCACCAGGCACGGGCTTCTCCACTCCGCCGTTAAAAAAGAACGTGACATGGGCATACTTCTCTGTCTCGGCGATCCGCAGCTGCTTTAAATGATGATTGGAAAGGACTTCTGCAAAGATATTCTTTAGCGGCTCAGGCTGGAATGCAATAGTGACATTAAATGTCTCATCATACTGGGTCAGGCATACAAAATTGATCTTTGGATATGATTTTCGATCGAAACCTTTGAGATCATCATCAATAAATCCCCGGGTTATCTCGCGGGCACGGTCAGAGCGGAAGTTAAAAAATATAACAGAATCATTATCACATATCAGGGATACGGGTTTTTTGTTCCTCATTATGACAGTCGGAATGACGAACTCATCAGTCTCCCCGCGCTCGTATGCGTTCTTCACTGCGCTTGCTGCACTCTCTGCGGTATCCCCTTTGCCGCCTGTCATGGCATCATATGCCTTTTCCACTCTCTCCCATCGTTTGTCCCTGTCCATTGCATAATACCTGCCTGATATCGTGGCGAATTCGCCGCCTAGTTCTTTCATCTTGATTTGCGCATCTGCAATATAGTTAAGAGCGCTTTTCGGGGGAACGTCCCTGCCGTCAAGGAAAGCATGAACATATACTCTGGTGATACCCTGCTCTTTTGCCAGCGCAAGGAGCGCATACAGGTGGGAGATGTGGCTGTGTACTCCGCCATCTGAAAGAAGCCCCATAAGATGAAGGGATGAACCTTTGCTTTTTACATTCTTCAGGGCATCAAGAAGTGCCCTGTTCTTCTTGAATTCGCCTTCGCGTATCGCTTTTGTTATCTTTGTCAGGTCCTGGTAAACGACCCTTCCTGCGCCGATATTGAGGTGCCCGACCTCTGAATTCCCCATCTGTCCTTCGGGAAGTCCAACTGATTCACCCGATGATCCAAGCTCACAGTGCGGGTATGTTGAAAAAAGCCTGTCCATGTTAGGAGTTCTTGCCGCTGCTATGGCATTCCCTTCTTTGTTATTGTTCATGCCGTACCCATCGAGTATCATGAGCAGTACAGGTCTTTTTTTGATCATTTGTGCTGAATAGTTTTCAAAAGCGTATGAAGTTATCTATATTTGACAATAAGTATTTATAAAAATAAAACGAATAATTTACAAACATGGACCTGATACCATCTTCCCTTGGCGACATGAGCGTGAACATGGATTTCTTCCAGAAACTTGTGCTATCAGCGCTCATCGGCATACTTATCGGCATCGAACGGGAGCACAGGCGCAGGGAAGGTATCAAACTGATAGCAGGCGTCCGCTCGTTCACCATCGCCAGTATCGCCGGGATGATCTCGGCTTACCTCGCCCTCACGGTCAATACAGGTATTCTTCTAGTATCCCTTGCGTTTTTTGGGATAGTTTCCGCGATATACGTTTATGCCAAGAACATAACTCTTAACCAGCCCGGGATAACAGGTCCTATCGCCCTGTTCTGCACTTTCCTGCTGGGGGTTTTCATTGCCCACAACCAGTACATGATAGCCATTGCCGGGGCGGTCGTGATAACGCTGCTGCTCGCGGAAAAACGACATCTTCATTCTTTTGCCACAGACCTCACGGATATTGAGATACAGAGCGCAGTACGTTTTCTGGCAGTGGTCTTCATACTGTACCCTGTGACGCCTGATGAAATGTTCATGGGCGTCATCAATCCGAGATGGGTGCTCCTGATAGTGATAGTGGTGTCCACGATCAGCTTCATAAGTTTTATCTCGATGAAAAAATTCGGGACAAGATACGGGATCCCGCTCTCTGGACTGCTGGGGGGTGTGGTGAACAGCGAAGCAACCACAGGCGCGATCGCAGCAATGGCGAAAGAAAAGAGCGAACTTGTAGAATCAAGCTTCACCGGCATCATCCTGTCAAACGCCTCAATGCTGGTGAGGAATCTGCTCATTGCGCTGATAGTTGACCCGAGCGGCAGGGTGTTCCTGCTCATGGCGCCGCCTCAGATCGTGATCACATCATTTGCCGTGGCTGCCTTAATAAGATCGAGGAATGGGACACCTGTGAACGAGACAATAAAACTGGATTCGCCTTTTGCTCTCTCTTCTGCCATGAAATTCGGTTTTGGTTTTGCGGCGCTGTCTATTTTCGCTACGTTCGCAAACAGATATGCTGGCGCTGCCGGTGTGTACGCTACAGCGCTTGGAGGTTTTGTGAGCAGCGCTGTAGTCACGGCTTCAGTCGTGACGCTTGCGGTAAGCGGTCACATTCCCCCTGCCACAGCCGCCCTGACAGCAGTGCTTGCAGGTATCATGAGCACAGGAACAAAGATAATTATTGTGAGATGGTCAGGTCAGCCTGAACTTACCGAATTAATAACGAAGACCTTCACCAGATTTATTTCTCTCGGAATAGCAGTAATAATCATCTGGGGGATCATCATAACATCCGTTCATTTTTAAGGGATTTAAAAGGACAAGGTAATATTATTTCTCGTGATAACGTCTCTTTGCGTCTCGTTTTTATGAAATCGTTACTCATCAAATTCAATTAATACAGACAGGTCATGATTTGTAGTAGACTACCTATAAATCTATGACGGTCATGCCCCTGTTATCCACGGCATTTTGAAGTATCGTCCTTATCTCTTTCCTGAAATCCGCTCCGCCGCAGTTGTCAAGATATTGAATCCCGTCCCTGATCTTTGCCGTGTCAGGAGAGGGTTTCGAAAGCTCGGACAGGGCGCTGATAAGTACGCCGATATCCGGTCTTTGTGATGTACCTGTGACAAGGACATAGGAATCTCCGTGTCTTTCTAATCGTACCATTATTCCTCCGATGTATGCATCCACTGATTATTGTGTCTCCCGAGTTAATATAATTTTGGTAGCATGGAACTTTCTAATAGTCCAGTGAACCTAAAGTCCGAACTCTCCCAACCTCTCCCGCGCCATCTCCCTTTTCTCCTGATGCTCTTTCAGGAACCTGCTCATAAGCTCACCCGCATATTTCTTGCAGTTCCCGCACGCTCGCGTGCCGCCAACGCATTCCTTATAGACCTCCATGAGTTCATTGTCATCCTCGACAAGATGGTAAACCAATAATTCATACACCGTGCACTTATCAGGTTCTCCGCCGAGTTTTTTCTGTTCCTCAACAGTGACCCTGCCGCCTGTCTTTGCTCGCATCACTTTCTTTGCGCCGTCCTCAGGCTTGTCCGTGAGCGCGATGTAGCTCTCAGGGATGCTGCTTGACATCTTGCCACCTTGCAATCCAGTCATGAACTTATGGTATGTGGATGCGGGAGGCATGAAAGCGTAACCTCCATATTTCAATTCCACTTCCCTGACAGCAGTTCCTACTTCAGCAAGACTTCCCCTGAAAACATCTACGTGCTCCTCGTAAAGCTTGCCTCCTGTGCGTTTTGCGATCTCCTTGAGGGCTTCTTTCGGCGCCGCTTTGCCGCGTACGCTTATGTATTTTTTCTCTCCCTCCTGCCTTTCCTCCACGATGAACATATTGACCTTATATGCAAGTCCCCTCGTCAGCCTTATGTGCGGGTCCTGGTCTGCGCCCACCGGAATTACAACCGGCTTTGGTCCTCCGAATTCCTCGGACTGGGGGTTGAGTATGTCCGCGCTCTGGGTAAGCGCACTCACCATGTGGGCGATGTTCGTTTCACCGTTGAAGCCGTATATGGCTGAAAGCTCTGACAGGTTCGCCTTGATGCCGAGTTCAAAAGCAAGTGATTTCACTGACTCCGAACCTGACTGGAAATAAATATGCGCTCCCGGCTCAAGACCGAATGCAATAGCGCTAAGGATGTATTCTTCGATGCCGTATTCCCTGCATTCCTTCCAGGTCTTGCCCCTGACCGCATGCGCTTCCATGTCAGCGATAGCAAGGAACGCATCCCCGCCCTGCTGCTGGTGCCAGATGATCTCTTCCATCACCATCTTATGCCCCAGATGCGCATGTCCTGAAGGCATAAAGCCGCTCATGGCTGCAAAGGGCTTTCCTGAGAGCATCGCTTCAAGCACGGAATCATAGCTCCTGTGCCCGAAAATGATGTGCCTGCGCATGTATCTGTGCGGGTTCTTTATCTGTCCGAGAAGCTCATCGAACTTCGATATCCCGAACTCATCGAACAATTTTGAATAATTGTCTATTTTGACTGCGCCCCAGGGGTCGAGTGTGGTCATGGTGTGTCTCTGGTACTAAAATAGTTTATAGATATGTAAAGATTATGTGTGAACTTAACAACTTATTCTTAACCCGTTGTAAATGATATACATTATAGCATGAACGATATCACAAGTATCCCAGCCGTCGTCACCGCCCCCACGCATGCGATCAGCCTGATTTTCCTTTCATGGAATAATTTGTATGTTGCCATGCAAATAAACAGGTACGGTAACAGTGTCGTTACTACTGAGATGCTTGCAAGTTCATCAAAGCGGTTCGAGAATAAAAGGAGCACCGAGCTTAAAATGGCGGTAAGTATCGTGGCAGATACCGGCGTTCCCCGTGCGCTAATGTCCCTGAACAAAGGGACATTCAACTGGCAGGAAAGGTTCTGGATGACCCTTGAAGTGCCCAGCATATAAGCGTTCAATGCTGACATCATCGCGATGATCCCGATAATAGCGACGAGTTTTTGAGAATCCCCGAATACCAGCCCTGAAGCAGTGGCGACAGGCGCGGGCGACCCGGCAAGGGCTGCGCTCCCCACGCTACCTATGAGGGAAATATTCAACAGTGCATATACGCCTATCACGATTGCCATAACGATTATCAGCGACCTGAATACAAGATTTTTCGACTTTGTCTCATCCGCAGGTATGGCGCATATCTCAAAACCTGTGAAAGTCCAGTAGATAATGATAATGGCTTTCAGGAAATCCAAACTTGATGCATGATAGAAAGGCACGAAATTACTCATGTGTATATGTGGTATCAAAAGAAGAGCAATTATTATCAGGGGGACGGTCTTCAGTGTGGTTAATATATTTTCAGTTATGCTGGAAAGGGAAACTCCTCTCAGGTTGACTATGCAGAACCCGAAAATTATCATGACCTCTATCGGCAGGACATTTTGAAAACCAAAAAATGATATGTACTGTCCAATTCCTGCGGCTATCGTTGCATTTCCGAACACAGAAGAGACCATGTACAGGATAACGATAGCAGATGATATTTTTTCATTGAATCCCTTTGAAAGTATTGAATAAAAAGCGCCTGTGGAAGGATATCTTGCTGAAGACCATGCAAAGGATAACATGACGCAAGTCGCCGAGATCGCCACGATAAGCCATGCAAGCAGCGAACTCGGACCTGCAATTCCTGCGGCAATCCCGGGGACTACAAATATGCCTGAACCGATGGTGCCGCCAACGCCCAGGCTTACAAGCTCGAAAGTGCCAAGCGACTTTTTGTAACTTTTTTCAGTCTCCACGAACCTTTGATATTGTTGTAATAGAAAATCAAGATATTGATTGAATTCAACCAATAGAAATATTAATATGTTTAAACGATGTAAAATAGTGTTCAAACGATTTAAATAAATTTTTAAACGGTGGTTAATATCAAAGCTACTTTAAATAAAAAAATGAATCATTTATATGGAAAAACGAAAAGGTTTGCTACAAGTATAATATTACCGATAGATGAAAACAGGAACGGTGAATGCAGGAATTGTGGGTCTTGCTGTAAGTTCTTATTCAAATGTCCTTTCCTGGTACCAGATGGCAATGGTTCTAATAGCGCCGTATGTGCGATATACGAGATGAGACCCCCCCAGTGCAGGAAATACCCCAGGACAAAAGGCGAGCAGGTACACGAACCCTGCGGGTATTGTTTTGCAGATAAATTATCCCGTTAAGTTTTACGATATCAGTCCCCGAGGCACTCTTTCAGGTCCCGAATGAATCGCGTGAGCGCCTCATCTTTAAGATGCGGCATTATAACAAGCCTCATGGCGCGCGGGGAACGGGTTATCGAGGTGGACCAGCCCTTTGCCCGAAGTCGTTTCCTGACTTCTTCAAGAGATGGCACATCAAGTGCAACAATGTTCATCACAGGGTCGATGAGCGGTTCTACTCCGAACTCCCTTACTTCTTCCACAAGCCTGCGCGTCATCTTCATGCAATTGCTAACGATCTTCCTGTACCCCTCCTGTCCTAAATGTGTCATTACAGCATATGTTGCAGCCACAGCCGCGCCGCTGCGGGTGCCGGTAAGAGAGTGCTGTTTCCTGATAGTGAGATAAGGAGTATCTATCTCAAGCGGAAGAAGGCAGGCTTTTTCCCTGAACAACAACCCACCTGCAGGTATGGTCGATAGACCCATCTTATGCGGGTCTGATGTTATCGAGGATACTCCCCGTACCGAAAAATCAAAACGATATTTTTTATCAAGAAAAGGTATGACAAATCCGCCAAAAGCCGCATCAACATGCAGGAAAATGTCACGCGAAATCGCGAGTTCAGCAAGCTTATCTATCGGGTCTATCTGCCCGAACTCGGTAGAACCTGCAATACCAACAAGCGCTGCGGTATTATCATCGATCAGGCTTTCAACAGATCCGATATCTACCTTGAATTCACTGTCCAGCGCAGCTTTCCTTAGCTCTATTCCCAGGAGGTCTGCAATCTTATCGAATGAAAAATGGGCAGATGAAGGCACTATTACATTTGGGCGGCTTTTTCCCGAGATATTGCGGGCTGTGCGCAGAGCCTGGATGTTGGATTCCGTGCCCCCGGTCGTAATGTAACCGCACGCATTCTGGTCGCCAAGCAATCCGCCCATGAGGGCGATGACCTTTTCTTCAAGTTCTTTTGTCCCCTGAAAAAGACCGAAGTCGCCGAGATTTGATTCGATGAACTGCATATGGGCTTTTACCGCAACAGGATGCGGTCTTGTGCACATGGCGCTGAGCACTTTATCGTATGATGTGTCTTTTGACCGCGCTGTGTCCAGCATGGACAAAACGTCTTTCTCAGAAAGTCCTTTCTGGTTCATGTGCTAATCACAAGAATACGGGTTAATAAAGGGTATTCTTTTACCGAACACTTTATTATTAAGAAAGTTGAATGGGTATTATATGACATTAGATAAATTCCTCCAGGAGCAAACACTCCAGCACCGAAGACCGAACACGATCAAGAATCATAGAATCTATCTTACTTATCTGGATAGATATAAAACCCTTGATTCTTGCACGTCCGATGATCTGAAAGCATTTGCAGAGAAATATATCAAGGATTTTGAAAAGAAGCATGGAAAGAAGCCACAGGAAGGGAATTTAAATTTTATTTTTGGTACATTTAAGAAATATTTCCGATGGTCAGGACATCCTGAGGTGGTGGACTGGATAAAGACAAAAAACGTTTTGAAAAAGATAAATCCTGATAAGTTGTTGACTTCTGCCGAAGTCCATACAATGCTGAAAGTATGGCATAATGACCGAGATAAAGCGTTATTAGCTATGGCTTATGAATCAGGAATGAGGCGGGGCGAACTGTTATCCTTGAGAGTAGAGGATGTAAAAATAACAGGGAATGAATGTAATGTGCGAATACCTGATAATTCAGAGGAAGATTATGTAAGTGCGAAGACAGGCACACGTTCACTTATCTTAATCGAATCAATTCCATATATCCAGAAATACCTTAACATTCATCCCGGGACTGGCAGATTATTTGACCTTTCAAAGACCAGGGCACATGAAATAATTAAAGGGATGGCAGCCAGAGCGAACATATCGAAAAATGTTTACTGGCATTTGCTGAGACATACCAGGGCGACAGAGTTGGCGCGCCTTGGTATGCAGGAGACAGCCATGAAGAAGCGGTTCGGATGGGAAGAAGACAGCTCCATGATCAAGAGATACACCAACCTGACAGATGAAGACGCTAATAATTCTTATCGTGAAGCTCTGGGAATGGGAACTAAGAAAAAGGATACAGTGATCAATCCGCTTGCTAAACGTTGCGCCAAATGCAATAAGCTCATTGATGAAGGGGAATACTGTACACAATGCGCCGAGATCCAGAGACTTACCGAGGCGAACACCAGAGCGACATTAAATAATGAAGCGTTGATTGCGCGGGTGGATGAGATGGAGCAGCAGCGCAAGAAGGATATGGCTCTAAATGAAGATATGATAAAGGCAATAATCGAAGCAAGGGTAAAAGAAATGATGAATAAAGGTTGATCTATTTTTTCTCTACATATACAGGTTTGAAAAATGGCAAGTTATAGGTAACCATTATTTTGCAGGGTTTCATAAAATATGGTTTTATTTTCTGAACGGGTATTTTTTTTTTGGGCAAATTACCTCTATCCATTTCTTTTAAAATTACAGAAAACAATTTTATTGAAAAGAGTTCTTGAACAGTGTTAATGAAACGTTCAGCAGTATCATTTTCAATGTAGTTGTAAAAGTCATTTACTTCAATGAGTCCTTTATCGATTTCTTCACATGCCATGAATACGTGTATATTCATGGAATCCATTATATAATGAAATGTGTCCGATCCTGACTTTAATGCGAGTTGTGTGAGAATATCGTGGTTCTCTTTTGAATCTGTATTGATTGAGTATAGACCTTTGGGATCTTTGATGACAAGACCAGCTTCCACTAATGTTTTTAATTCCCGCCCAATTACTGCATCCTGTTTATGAACTAATTCTCTAATTTCACTAAAATGAAGTGGATAGCTCTTTTTAATTAATTCATTCAAGATCTTAATCCGAACAGGTGTATCTGGAATTACGGTCTTTTTTCTCATATTAACTAACCTTTAAGTTAGTAAGTATATAAAGATAAGTATTGAATATGCTCATATTTCGCATAAAATAGGATAACATATTTATAGAAGATTTTTCTTATTTCACTTAATTAAAAGAAATTTAGGAGGAGAGAAATAATGAAATCTCTTGAAAGTGAAGACAGCTGCGAAAACCTGCAAGGAGATTGCGAATGCAGCGGAGACGGAAGGCGAGTTTGCAGCATCAAAGAGTTCCTGGGCAGGAAACCTACAGTCAATGAAATAGTGGAATTTATTGATGTTGAAGCTAAAAGAATTGCCAAAGAAAGGCTGACAAAACAAACCAAGGAGATTTGAGAATGTTTCAAAACATAGACCCAGAAATGAGGCGTAAGTATGTGAAATCATATACGGGGGCTATCATAAAATGACCCGGCACTGTAGCTTCAAAGAAGCGTTCATCGAAAATCAACTTGATGAACTCCAGCCTGGATGGAGGAACGGTGAGGATATCACATCTGAAACCAAGCAAAAAATCAAGGATTATGTTGCCTCTAAAATGCCAAAAGAACTAATTGGACTTGAAGAATGCATAACCGATTATTCAATCTGGCACATGGCGAAAAAGATCCGTGAGCGTGAGAACCTGCCAAAACCCCAGAAGAGCAATAAGGGGAATAAGGTTAGCGTACTCCAACCTGCTGAAGAGAAGACCATTACCAGCGATCGTCCCAAGAAAACATACCGTCTGCGAGCTCGTAAAGACACTTTAACCAGCGATCCTGGCAAAGAGCAGGATTTAGAATTTGTTTCGGCTGATGCATCGGTCCATGCAATTCTTATTGATACATTCCGTGAACTTTTAAAGCTACATGGAGTCATGGAATTCATGGCGGCATTATTCGCAATCAAGAATGAATTTAAGACATTAGAAACGGGGGACGCTGATACTGATAGCGCTGGTAGTGAAAAAGGGGATATATGATTGAATATACAGATTCTCGTTGTCGATTTAACGAAGCGAAATACAAAATCCTGAAGACGTTATACGATACCCGGTGGGATCTCTTGCCCAGGGAAATAGCCGCAATCACCGGATTATCGCAGGGCGACGTCAGAACACGCTTGAGTAAAATGCACTTTCAGGGGTATATCTGGCGCAAAAAAGCTTCAGCTAAAGGGGAAAATGGTTATATATATCGGAATTTGAAACCAATGGGTCTCCGCGTATTGAATGGAGTGAACGGATTAGAGAAAAGAATGCAGATTCGTGAGATTACCGGGGAAAACCTATCCCTCAATCTTAAGAAACCAATACCATACAGTCTCCTAAAATGGTACAGGGGAGCATTATCAACCTGATGATGTCATTGCGGTTATCCTCGATATCCTTCGAAATGATGAATAATGGGGAATAATCCATAAAGTAACCGAATAGTGACACGGCTTTTCAGGTGGATTAAAAGAAGGAAAAGACCTTGTTCTGCGTGCAGATTCAACGTCGTCACGATTTATGAAGTACCTCATCTTCATAGGTATGGTGATTGTATTTTCCCTCTTTTGTATTTGCTTTTTTTTGTCCATGTTCCATCTTTGCTTCTTCGTGTTTTAGCTTCATTACCACGTGGTTTATCCGCTTTTGCATGTCCGGGGTCTGAGGTTATGAATGTAGCATCCTGGATACCTCCTTTCTTTACCTGATTTACTTAACCGTTCTCTAAAAATCCATACGGTTGAGTAATCTGGTATGGTATC
>JAHIHJ010000263.1 GCA_018899795.1 Methanobacteriota archaeon | reverse complement strand
AGTTGCGAGCGGAAGTCCACGATGTCGTCGATGCTTTTGCCCAGCCACATCTCAGGCGTGTCAAGAAGAGTGGTATCGCCGTGCTCTGGCGGAATGAGAGGACCTACTGACACGTATGGATACCCGATCCTGCCCACGAACACGCCGGGCGGGGAGGACCCTTCGATGTTCAGGCTGTCTGTGAGAGGCTTGAGCCTGACACGGGAATAGAATTTGACAAGAACAGGACACCTCTGTTTGCCGCATAATAGTTTAGCTCCCCTGCACAATATGCACAGGGCATCGCTGTTGCCAGTAAAGAGGGAATCCGGGCTTTCCATATAATGATTGATGGTATGGCAGGATATAAAATATATGCGCTCATCACATCAATCTTGCCGGAAGCTTCTGTTTCCCCATAAGGTCGCCCACATCCTCGGCGCTCCTTATGACATCCGAATCCCCATCTTTGACGAGAATCTCAGCGCACCTTGGTCTTCCGTTGTACTGGCTGCTCATGCTGAATCCGTATGCACCGGCATCGAGCATGGCAATGATGTCGCCTTTCTCAATGCCGGGGAGGTCCCTGTCCTTTGCGAAGATGTCCCCTGTCTCGCATATAGGTCCAACGATAGTGTATGTTTCTTCAGGCTTTGAAGATGCTTTGTTAGCTACAACCGCATGATGGTAAGAATCGTACATCGTTGGGCGGATAAGGAGGTTAAATCCGGCATCAACGCCCACAAAGTTCTTTGCGGCTTTTTTCATTGTATTGACGCGGGTCAGAAGTATGGTGGTATCGCCAACAATATAGCGCCCAGGTTCAAGAATGAGTTTCGGGGAAATGCCAAGAGCCTTTGTCCTCTGATTAAATACAGGGAGAATAGCATTCGCATGGTCTCGAGGTGTTGGAGTTTTTTCACCTTTCTTATAAGGTATCCCCAGACCTGAACCCATATCAACGAATTCAAGGTCGATCCCGAGTTCAACCACTTTTGCCACAAGGTCCATCATCTTATGGGCTGCTTCTGTAAATGGAGATGTATCCAGTATCTGCGAGCCTATGTGGCAGTGTATCCCACAGGGTGAGACGCCGGGTAGCATCGAAGCTTCGCGGTAGATATCGACGACCTCTCCAGAAGGTATCCCGAACTTGGAAGAACTGAGCCCTGTCGCGATCTTTGGATGGGTATTTGGAGATACGTCCGGGTTAACGCGGAATGCTATCCGGGCGGTCTTTCCCGCTTTTTCAGCTATCTCTGAAAGGGTATGAAGTTCATCCTGCGAATCCACGGATACTTTTACTCCCAGTTCCACAGCTTTGCCAAGTTCAAAATCTGTCTTTGAATTCCCGTTAAAAAGTATCTTCTCCCGCGGTATCCCAGCAAGAAGCGCCATATAAAGTTCGCCATAGCTGAAAACGTCGGCGCCTGCGCCCTGCCTTGCAAGTATCCTTAAAATAGCAAAACTGCCGTTGGCTTTTGCTGCGTAATAGATATCTGCGTCCGGGAATGCCTTCCTGTATGCTGAGAAGTTCTCGATGACGCGTGATTCGTTGGTGACATAGAGCGGAGTGCCGTATTGCTGTGCAAGTTCTGTGGTATCGGCGCCGCCTATGATGAGATGATCGTTTTTTACTTCAAGATGATCCTTTATCGTGAACATACCCGCACAATTAACTGATAATATATTATAGTTATCTTTTTAACTTCTTACGTCCAGAGCCCTGTTCGATAATGCATCAGTTTCAGCGTTCTTTTCTCTTTGCACCCACTTGAAACTGATCTTTTCAAAATTCCTGCACAGCTTTATTGCTTCATCAGAAAGGGGTATGAGATTCTCGTTTCTCACCCTGTACTTCCCTGTGATCTGCCTTATTATAAGCTGGCTGTCCCCCCGCACTTCAAGCTCCTTGCACCCGTGAGCCTTTGCAAGCTTCAGACCTTCTATCAGGGCGCTCCATTCCGCGATGTTGTTCGTCCCTCTACCGAGACGTTTTGAAATTTCTTTGATCTTCTTCCCATTTTCAAGTAAGACCGCCCCTATGCCCATCGGTCCGGGATTCCCCCTGCACGCCCCATCAAAGAACAATACGCATCCCAAAGTATCACCACTTGAATGACAATCAGATCCCTCTCACGCGTTCCATCTCCTCAAGTGCACGGACGCGCTCTTCCATGGGTGGATGTGTTGAGAAGAGGTTCATGAATGAACCTGAAGACAAAGCCGGAATAATAAAGAAGGCGTTCATACCTTCAACTTCCTTCAGGTCGCGCGAAGGCACATGTCTCATCGTCCCGCTTATGTTCATCAGTGCTGATGCAATGTTCATTGGATGACCTGTAAGAATGGCAGAACCCCTGTCAGCCGCGAATTCCCTGTACCTTGACAGGGCGCGGATAAGAAGAAAGCTCAATATCCATACAACAAGAGAGATGAGCCATACAAGTAAGGCAGCCCCTGCGCTCCTGTTTCGGTCTCGCCCGCCAAATCCGAAAAAGAGCATGTTGCGCACAATGAAAAAAGCTGCTGTCGAAAGGAAGCTTGCAATCGTTATAACGAGCATATCGCGGTTCTTAACATGGCTGAGCTCATGAGCCAGCACTGCTTCAATTTCTGCGGGATTTAAGCGCTGCATCAATGATGTGGTGACAGCCACCACGGCGCTTCCGCTGCCCCTGCCTGTGGCAAAGGCGTTTGGGACACTGCTGTTAACAATAGCGATCTTCGGTTTCGGCAGGTCTGCTGAGATGCAAAGCTTTGATATCATCTGATGAAGCTGCGGCTCTTCCTGTTCGCTGACGATTCGCCCGCCAACGCCCCATAATGCAAGTTTGTCTGAAAAGAAGAACTGGATGAATAGTATTATTCCTGCAATAAATATCAGGCTGTATGTGTCAACGCCCCCGAAGATCCACAGGGCATACAGGAAGAGAAGATACACGGCTGCAAGCATGAACATGGTCATGAACATGCGAGCCTCGAGTCCGTAATCGCGGTGCCATCGGTTCATTTTATACTCACCCATATTATTACATGCATCAGCCTGTATTAAAAATTGACGATGGGAAAACTCAGAACAAGCGCTTTCTTGATAAATTCAGTTTCCATTTCTTCCAGCGGCTCTTTAATTCCTCTTTAATTTTTTCAAACTCATTTTCATCCATGTTCCATTTGCCAGCAAAATCAGATGGCTTGTTCTTTCTTCGCATAATTACTCACATTTGATCTTAACTTCTTCAAGTAAAAATGGCGGATAAAAAACCCCGTTCTCAGTAATTATCGCGCTCACGTACTCCATTGGCGTCGCATCAAAAGCAGGGTTGTACACTTCCACGTCCAGCGGCGCTATCTGGTGGTTCCCAAAATATTTCAGTTCTTCGGGTTTTCGCAGTTCTATCTCTATCTCATCCTCCATGCGCTCAAAATCGAACGTGGATACAGGCGCAGCCACATAAAAAGGCACATCGTGCTCCTTTGCGATCACAGAATGAGTATAAGTCCCTATCTTGTTGAATACCGCATCCTGGGTTATCCTGTCCGCGCCCACGATGACTTTGTCCACCATGCCTTTTCGCATCACATGCCCCGACATGCTGTCCGTAATAAGTGTAACAGGTATCTTATCTTCCATAAGTTCCCACGTCGTTATCCTGCTCCCCTGGTTAAGCGGGCGCGTCTCGCACGCGATGACCTTAATGTCCTTTCCCTGCGCCCGTGCAGAGCGGATGACGCCCAGGGCAGTACCCCAATCCACACACGCAAGCCTTCCAGCATTGCAATGCGTCATAACAGTATCGCCGCCATCAAGCAGTGAGGCGCCATGTTCACCAAGTTCCATGTTCTTTTCCACGTCCTCATCTGCTATCGCTTTTGCCTCATCGAGGGAGAAAAGCCTGACCTCTTTCACGTTCTTTGCATCCTCTACTGCATTGAGGACGCGTTTAACGCCCCACGAAAGGTTCACAGCAGTAGGTCGCGTACTTATGATAGTTCTCCCGGCTGCTTCGATGTCTTTCATCATGCCATCCAGAGAGGAAGCCTTACTCCTCTGCGCAGCAAGCGCCACGCCAAAGCCTCCTGCAGCCCCCAGCGCCGGGGCGCCGCGCACACGCAGCTTTATTATGGCTTCGCACAGGCAATCGATAGTGCTGCACTCAATGATCCTGCACTCCCGCGGAAGGAGTGTCTGGTCTATCATCACGATGTTGTTTTTCTCTGGCTCCCAGTCGATAGTTCTCATGGGGCTGTTTTATATTCCCATTACATATTTAAGCACTGCCGTTTATGTAAAAAAGCATGATAGTGGTAAAGCTTGGTGGTAGTCTTATTCACAGGGCAAATAAGATCGTAAAAGAGATCGTGGACTATTCAGATGAAAGTGGTGAAGCTATACTAATAGTACCGGGCGGTTCAGTGTTCGCAGATACAGTGCGAAAAGTGAACGCTTCAGACGAAGCCAGTCACTGGATGGCAATACTTGCGATGGAACAGTACGGATATTATATCGCGGACGGTACTGATGCCGAACTCGTTATTGAAACAGGCATCGAAGATGATGGGGCGTATATCCTCCTGCCTTATGCGCTCCTTAAAAAGAAGGATGAACTGCCGCATACATGGAATGTGACCTCGGACACGATCGCTGCATGGGTGGCGCACAGGCTTGGGGCGAGATTCATCAAACTGACAGATGTGGATGGGATATTCCTCAATGGGGAATTGAAAACAGAGCTAAAGGCTGAAGAACTGCAGGGGATAGAGACCTGCGTGGACGGGGAACTGCCAGGTTTTCTCATAAAACACAAAATGAACTGTGAAATCCTTAACGGGAACTGCCATGGCAGGTTAGTGAAGGCATTGAATGGTAATTTCCACGGGACACTTATAAGGGGATAAATTTTAATAGCATTCGATTATATGGGAAGCACAATATCAGGAGAATATTATGCCAAAAGCTGAAGCAAAAAATTGTGTATCATGCGGAGTAAATCTTATTGAGCGCGGTTATGCGCGAATTCCATGCCCGCAGTGCGGAACTGAACTTGGTAGATGCAAGAGCTGCAGACACCAGAGCAACCCATACAAATGCCCCAAATGCGGGTTCCAGGGACCGTGAGGACAATGGGTGACGTAGCAGCAAAAATAAAAATAATGCCATCCAGTATGGATGTCGACCTTAACAAGCTCAGGGAAGAACTATCAAAAGTCATCCCGGCAGGCGCACGCCTGCATGGTTTTTCGGAAGAGCCAGTTGCGTTCGGTTTAAAAGCCCTTATGGTTGTCGTGAAAGTGGGCGACCTGGAAGGCGGTACCGAAAAGGTTGAAGAAGCCTTCAGCAAAGTAAATGGCGTCGAGAACGTATCAGTCGAAGAACTCGGCAGGATGTAATTCTTAGATCCTTTGACGTTTTATTTTTTCAGGGCCTGTAGATCAGGGGTAGATCGTTGCGTTCGCAACGCAAAGGCCGCGGGTTCGAATCCCGCCGGGTCCATAATACAAATATATATAGGATACATATCAATAAACAAAGAGCACGATGCAGCCTGAATTATCAGTTATCGTTCCTGTACTTGACGAAGCAAAATACCTTGAGGCTACTCTTTCTTCGATCAAAGACCAGAACACGAATAAACCTTATGAGCTGATAGTATCAGATAACGGCAGCACGGACGGGAGCGTTGAGATCGCACAAAGGTATGCTGATAGGGTGGTCCACTGCGAAGAACGCGGCATTGGTCCTGCAAGGCATTTCGGGGCAGTTAATGCGAGCGAGAACAGCAAATATTTCGTTTTTATAGATGCCGATACCCATATTCCGGGATACTATATTTCTTTCTTATATGAAATGTTCAGGGCGAACCAGGATATAGTTGCATTTTCTACAGGTTTTGAGTTCTCTGAAAGGTCTGAACAGATAAAACTCGCTGAGGGCGTGGCGAACAACTATTTTTCAATGAGGGACAGATTGCGTTCCGCAACGCTGCCCGGTTTTAACACAGCCGTCCGCCGCGACGCATACTTCAAATGCGGGGGTTACACCAATGTCCTTCTTGAGGATGTGGATTTCAGCAGGCGCATAACAAAACTCGGTACAGTGAAGTTCTACCGGCATATCAAGGTGATGAACTCATCCCGCCGCCTTGAAGTGATGGGGCTTCTCGGGACACTTTATTATTACGCACAGCTTGACCTTGGATGGGAACTGAATTCCACTTTTATAGATAAGTTGACCAAACGGCTAGGGATCGCGGACCTGCGGGAATATATTGGGATAAGGAAATAATAAAATATAATCATCAATGAAAAGAAATAGAGATGACACTCTGGAGAGCGCCATGATAAAACTCAAAGCACATATAGTCTCACGCGGAAATGCACAGGGTGAAGCCCTTGTCACCTCCCAGCCCATATCTTTTCTTGGCAGCGTTGACCCAAAGACCGGGGTTGTGATCGAAAAGGGGCATGAACTTGCAGGAAAGAGCATAAAAGGAAAAGTGCTGGTATTTCCGTCAGGCAAAGGTTCCACAGTGGGATCGTATGTGATCTACCAGCTCAAAAAGAACGGCGTTGCTCCCGCTGCCATGATAAACATTAAAACAGAGCCCATAGTCGCTGTCGGCGCCATAATCTCGGAGATACCGCTCGTGGACCGGTTGGAAAAGGATCCGGTCATGTCTATAAAGACAGGGGATAAGGTTTTAGTGGATGCAATAGTAGGAAGTGTGGAGATAATATGAACGATGAGAAAGGATTTACTGAAATAAAGATGGCGGCTGGATGGTTCATGTCGATTTCGCTCCAGAAAAGCGATAAATTCGGGGAAGAGAAAGAATATATTGAGATCGCCAAAGAAAAAAGCGGACAGAAGCGCGCACGGTTCAATATAAATCCCAAATACGTGAGGGTGCTGGGTGAAGCGCTCGTTAAGTTCGCGGATGAGAATAAACTCTGATCTTTAAGACAACTTCAACTTTTTTTCATACTAATGAGTTCAAAAGGTATCATTCCCCTATGCACCGCAGTTGCAACAATAGCGCCCCTAATGCCTATCCGTTCCAGTGCTTCGATATCCTCCATGTCCTTTATCCCGCCGCCCACAAGCACATCGTGAGATGATGCTCCAGCGATATCCTTTAAAAAACCCACGTCTATTCCCGCGCCTGTCCCGACCCTGGTAAGCTCAAGGACGATAATATCCCTTATATCAAGATCATTTAACTTTCTTACAAGTTCCACAGGTTCTATTTCCATATTCCTGTCCCTGGCAAGCACCTTCCCGTTCTTCATGTCGATGCTCACGTTTATCCTGCCAGGGAACCGAATGGCTGCCTTTTCGATCAAGTCAAATGACGCTGTTTCCGTGCCAATGATGACGGTATCTGCGATCATTGCGCATTTTTCGACATCGTTCATGTTCTCTGCGCCGATATCTGCCATTGTTCTTGTTTTTCCTGAAATTTCTTTGATCAGTTCAAAATTGTCTCCCAGATGCTGAAGTCTGCCAAGGTCGGCAATATAGACCTCGCGCGGATCCAGAGCGGAGATCAATTCAAGAGGAGATGATGATCCGCAAACGCTGCTGCCCGTTACGGGCTTGTATTTTGACCTTTCGCCCCTGACCGCGTGTACTGCAGTACCGTTAAGTATGTCCAGAACGAAAATAATTCGAAACATAAATGTATTAGTGCATCTATCTGATTTAATGATTATGAAGTTATTAGTAAGTCCTATAAACGTAGAGGAAGCGAACATCTGCAAGATCGCGGGGGCTGACATCATTGATGTGAAGAACCCGAAAGAAGGCTCTCTTGGCGCGAATTTTCCCTGGATGATCCAGGCTGTCAAAAAAGTGGCTGGCTCTGTTCCCGTGAGCGCCACCATCGGCGATTTTAATTATAAACCCGGAACTGCGTCGCTGGCTGCTCTTGGGGCGGCTGTCGCAGGGGCTGAATATGTCAAGGTCGGATTGTATGATATCAAGACAAAAGAGCAGGCGCTTGATATGCTTGTCAATATCGTTCGTTCAGTGAAAGACTACGATAAGACTAAAAAAGTTGTGGCTTCGGGCTACTCGGATTACAGGAGGATAGGTTCCCTTTCGCCAATGGAGCTTCCCGCCATTGGCAGGAAGGCTGGTGTGGATGTTGTAATGATGGATACGGGTATCAAGGACGGGCGCACCACGTTTGATTTTCTCTCAGAGTATGACCTCACAGGGTTCGTGTCAAGAGCAAGAAGCCTGGGGCTTCAAACAGCCCTTGCAGGTTCGATAAAATTTGAGAATATCGCTGTCTTGAACCGGATCTCACCTGATATAATAGGAGTGAGGGGCTGCGTGTGCGGCGGAGACCGCAATTCAACCATCAAAAAAGAGCTTGTGGAGCGGTTGAAAGCCGAGATGATAAAGGTTTAATCTGCAATTCTAATTACTTGGCGATCCGGGATATTTTCGGAGAGAAAGAATGGGGTTAATTTATCCCAATCCCTTCAATTTTTCGATTTTTGCAAATAGTTCGTCAGCAGATGTTCTTTGCTGTTTCTCAAGTTGGGCGATTATTTCACCAAAATCGACTTTAAGTGAGTATATCTTATTTGGTCTTCCTTTTCCGGGCTTTTTCTCATCACGCTCGTCTATCCAGCCGCGTTCTTTCAACTGCTTCATGGCAATACTGACTTCTGGTTGGTGCAATCTTGCTGCTCTTTCAAGGTCTACTGATCTGGCTGCATTCGTATTCTGAAGGTAGCTCAATGCCATTGCAACATTTCTGCTCATACCTAAAGAAATAAGTGCATCTGCGATTTCTTCGTCTTTTTCGTCAAACTGATCTATTT
>JAHIHJ010000262.1 GCA_018899795.1 Methanobacteriota archaeon | reverse complement strand
AATGTCACCCACGATCCGATGAAGGCTGCTAAGAAAGCGGATATTATCTCTACTGATGTCTGGGTTTCCATGGGTGACGAGGAGGAGTACGACCAGAGGCTTCACGACTTTAAACCTTACCAGATCAACAGTAAGCTTTTAGAACAAGCTAAGCATGATGTGATGGTACTCCACTGCCTCCCTGCCCACAGGGGCGAGGAGATCACTGCCAATGTTGTCGACGGACCTAATTCAGCGGTATTCGACCAGGCGGAGAACAGGCTTCATACCCAGAAGGCACTCCTTCTGAAATTGCTGTCGTAATTGCGAGGGTCGCCCAGTCCGGTCAAAGGCGTTAGCTTCAGGGGCTAATCCCGAAGGGGTTCGTGGGTTCAAATCCCATCCCTCGCATAATCTTTATTTTGTGTAGGAATACGTCTTATCAGGGTATGTGTGGCAGTAATTACAATCATAGGTTTTATCATACCCGTACTGGCTGGTAGCGTTGGTGTAAAGCCCTGCGTCATGGCACGATGTGCAATCCGTGTTGTTCACCACGTTCTGCGTCGGCGTCCCTGTAATATTATGCCTGTCCCTGTCATTGATCGGATCCTTTTGGTAGGCATGGCAGTCCTCACAGGCTTTTCTTGCCCCTATGTTCTTATGTCCTTTCGTATGGCAATCCTCGCAGGCTAATGAGCCGTGCGCGCTGCTGTTATACATGCTCTGGTTCACGAACTTTGCCGCAGCGCCTGAGGTGCTCATGAATGAATAGGAATAGTGGCAGCCAGAGCATGTCCCTGTTCCTTTGCTGACGTTATGCATGAACCCATCCATCTTCGTACCGTTGGGCAGGAAAACTCCATGGCATGTCTTGCATGTTGAGTCGCTGTAGTCAGGCGTAATGGTGTGATTGTAATAGCCGTTCTTGTTATATGGCGCATAGGAAGAATGGTTGCTGATCTCAGGCGGTACTGGCAGGTTATCTTCTTCGAACTTCTGTACCATGGTATTGTAGTTATTTGAGCCGCTTGAATATCCCTGATAGTGGCACCCTGAGCACCAGTTGCTATTACTGGTGATGGATGAATTTATGGTATTTGTGCCGCTCCAGTTAGCCGACCACCCAAGTGCCAATTCATCGTGCCTGCTGTCGCCGTGGCAGTAGTTACACATACTCTGCTGGCTGGTATTTATCCAGTAAGGTACAGTCATGTTCCAGAGCGAGCCGTTTCGATAATCTTCGCTGTGGCTCATCACGGATGATACTTTTGGAGCGGTCTGGAACTTTGCCATACCAGTCTGGTGGCATAAGACGCAATTGGCAGCAGTAGAATTGCTTGTGTTGTATACTCCTTCTGGCTGCAGGTATTTAACAGGATGGATATCTTTTCCATCAAACATGTGGCATTTTTCGCAATTGACTGAATTGTTATGTCTGCTCCTGGTCGCTGTTGTTACTCCGCTGTAATTTGCCGTTCCAGAGGTGGTATTTTTCCCGTGGCACATCAGGCAGTATGTACTGTTATAACCTGATCCTGGAACAATTAAACTGTTCCCATGAAGCGTTGCAGCAGTACTGTTATGGCATTGTCCAAGGCTGCATGAAGGATTGGAGGCATTGTACCCTGTGCTGTGGTTGGAAATACTGCTATTTGAAGAATTGGTGAATGTCCTGTTGAACTCACCAGTCATGTTCCTGTGGCAGTATGTACAATAATCATCGCTCCCTTTTGTCTTTCCGAAATTAAGCTGGGCTTCACCGTAGTGATAAGAGCTATTTCTTCCCCCTGTAACAGATATCATATCACCGGCGAACGAGCCAGTATCGTTATCATTATTGGGTAATAGCATACCTGACACATTCTCATGGCATTCGATACACGAAGCAAGATCGCTTGTCGTGTTAGAAAGAGCCCTTATACCTGTTGAGTTCTTGAAATGGCTGGAAATGATCGTGGCATTGTACACGCCTGCCCTGCTCCCGTTCACGAGATGGCAGTCTGTGCATGTGAATGGTGTGGTCTTCCTGTCAGGATGCGTATTATCAGGGACAACCGTCCCTGTCGAATTGTGGCATGCCCAGCAGCTTGCGTTTATTCCGTATCCTGATGCATTGTTGCTGTTCATGTTGGCATGCGTTGATCTGCTGAAGTTCCTGCCATCTATATAGTGCATGCCCGTGAAATTCTGGGGACTGCTCGTGTTATGACAGCCGAGGCATCCAGGTCCTCCGCCGCTAACTACAGTAGCGCTGTGGAAATCTGCGGGTTTTGTGCTGTCCCGTGTATGGCAGAGGTAACAGCTTTCGTTGCTCGAAACGCTGTACTTGTTCCCGAACATGTTGCTTGCGTTCACCTGGAACGCGCTGCCCCATGCATATCTGATCGATGCCGAGGGCTGGGCATGACAGAACAGGCAGTTCGTGGTATCAGGCAGGCGGTCGATGGTCTTTGTGCTGTGTGAGGGGTCACTTGAGTTCCTTACCGTGCTCAAACCCCTGAAGGCATAGTATCCTCCCGCAGGTGTACTGTTGAAATATGAGTTTCCGTGGCACGTTCCTGCATTCGTTCCAGTATTGTAATAATAACATGATGTCGGGAAACCAGGGTTGTTCTGGGAGGGCACGTTCACGCCCGTACCTGTCATGTCTGAATAATTGATGTGTGCATACACGTAGGGCAGGGTATCGTTGATATCACTTCTCATAACGTTGCCTGTATTGTATGGACCTGTGAACAGCGATGTTGTGTTTGGCATGTGGCAGTTCTCGCATGTTCTCTTCAGACTTCCGCTATGGCAAGCTGCACATGACTCGTCGCTTTCTGCCAGGAACCCTCCAACTCCACTGGTTGCATCGTCTTTTTCCCAGTCAAAACCTGGATTGCCCTGGAAACCGTGGATCGTGGGGGTCCAGATAAGCGGCTGGGAGTGGAACGTTTCGATGTTTGTGCTATTGTGGCAGTTGGCACAGAAGGTATAGTTCTGGTCCTTTGCCGGATGGCGTGTCAGGTTGGCGTACCACTTTGCGGCATTAGCTGGCGACTGGTGGCACAGGGTACAGTTGGTCGAAGGGGTGAGAAGAGCGGAATAGTCTGAATAGTGAGATACGTTCGCTGCCACCGGGTCCGCGGGAGCTACTGAATCCGTGAAACTTACCTTGCTCTTATTATGGCATGTTGTGCAGTTGACAGCAGAGTTGTATGCGTCTGAGTATATGCTTTCTGCATGGGATTTCTGGATGTGGTCTATTACTTTTCGTCCTGTTATCTCGGCCTTTAGCGTGATATTGGGACTTGTGAAATTAGGATATCGGGTGTGACAATCAACGCATTTCCATGGATTCCTGTAATCTCCTGGTTTTGAATTGTTCTCCGAATGACCGCCCGGATCTGAGCCGTACCCGTGGCAAGCCCAGCATGCTTTGTTGATGGGATCGGTCGGGGTGGCGTTCGCGGCGTTCCTGTTCAGGTACATGTGATTGCCCTGCTTCATGGCTGTGACGTTAATTTTCTTGAGAGGGGTTCTCCGCCAATGTTGTAATCATGGCATGAGATGCAGTCAGAGCCGCCTACAGTGCCAGTGCCAAGATCAGCGTTATGGAAGGTGAAACTGCTCACAATAGCATAATTCCCATGGCATGAAGGACAGTCGCTGTTTGAGGTGTAAGTACTGTGGTCTAATCCACCTCCTGATGCGTTCTTATTGCTTATGTTAGCCCTGCTTCCTGGCAGTATTCCCCATTTTTGCATATTGGAACTGTTCCTGTGGCAGAAAACGCAGTCAGTGCTGTTGCTCGTGGGGCTCATGAGCCTGCCAGCAGTCCTGTTCGCGCCGTAGTGTGAAACTGATGCATTAACCGGACTTCCACCGCTCACACCCATGCTGCCATCGTAACTGTTTATCATGCTATTGTTGTGGCATAACGAACAGTAAATGAAGCTGTAAGAGGAAGTATCAACATCTGTAAAGGGTGAAATGCCTGAAGGTATATGGTCTGTAACATTCCCTGCTCCGAAAAGAGAAGATGTATCGTTATGGCAGTCCTGACATTTCCTGGGTTTATTATAAACCGATGTGTTGTGCTCGTTCGCAGGCTGGTCGCTCTCGTTCGCCCATGTGCCATTCTTCGTACCATGACAAGCCCAGCACGGTCTGTTACTGGCATTCGCAGGTGTTGAAACCGCAGCGCTGTTCAGGATAGAATGCATACCAAGGTTCAAAGCTGTAAAATTGACGTTGTTCGAAGCCCCGCCTGTACTATGGCAATTCGTACAGTTAACCCCACCTGATGTCCCAACAGCCACGGTGTGCATGAAACCGGATATGTTCTCACTGCTGGCAAGTGCGCCGTGACAGCTCCTGCACTTTGCATCATCCTTTGCATAAGAACTGTGATTGACATACGCTGTTCCAATGCTTGTGACATTGCCGTAGGTCGCATTCCCGGTTATCTCTGGCGGCACTGTCCTGTTATCCTCAGTAAAGACCTCTGCCATGAAAGAATAATCCGGGCTTCCCTGCCAGTGACACTGCTGGCACCAGGTCAGTGCAGCGGAGATAGTCCCGTTCACCGGATTCCCGCCGCTGAATAACGAGGTTCTTCCCAGTGCGTTTGTCCTGTGCATCGTTTCGCCGTGGCAGTATTTGCACCTTTCTATCTGTGATGTGTTTGTCCAGTACGGTTCTGTCTGGTTCCACTTGCTGCCATTTGTGCCATCATCGCTGTGAGATGCAGGCACAGGCACCTGTGGGGCATTCCTGCCAGTATAGTCCCCAGCTTTTGGTATGTTCTTCAACACATCCATGAACGTGGAGTTCTGGTGGCACGTCGTGCAATCGCCCCTTGCCGGACTGTTCGTATACACGTATGTGGATCCACCAAAGACCTGAATATAATGCACATCGCTGCTGTGGCAGAGCGTACAATTCACGCTATTGTTATGTTTGCTGTAACCCTGGTGACATGCGGCACATTGAGTATCCTCTGTAATGTTATTCTGGCTTCCTGCCGTTGCATCAGGCTTCGAGATATTATGCATCGGACCGTGACAGATGATGCAGGGCACAGTGGTGTTAGGTGTATGGTATTTATCATACGTTCCCGAACCGTTAGAATAACTGCTGACCGCACCGTTCAATGTGGATTTCTTTGAAATATCTGTCCTGTCATGACAGTTATCGCATGAGCCTATGGTTATGCTCCCGGCATTATGATCGTTCCATGCGGAGGTTCCATTTGGGTCATGGCATGCCGCATTAGTACAGGATATATTACTGTGCACGTCATTTACAAAGAAATCCTTCAAAGTGCTACCTTCAATATTGCTTGTGGTGGGATTGCCGTCGTAGGATTGATGGCATACAGTACAGTAATCATCAGTCCAGCCGCTCAAATGAATTCCTGTGTTATGGGATGTATTTGCGCTCGTGGTCCGTTCCCAGCTTACAGTATAAGGAGAGTTTGCAGTTGCTGAACCACCCATATCTGCGGGAGACTTGCCGCTATGCTGACCTCCACACTGACCGCCTGTTCCCCATGCGCATCCCCACCAGTTATAGATAAATGAGGTATTTGAAGAAACACCGTTTGATTCAGCTTTTACTTTCCACACCCCGTAAAAGCTCGCGTTATCCATATCCTTATAAAAATGCGCAAGACCTGATGTATCAGTAACTTTTGACCCTGCTGCCACTATGCTATTATTTGGATCATATATCGTAAAGTTGACAATTCGTCCGGACAGGGCTTTGCCATTATTGTCAATAAATAACGTACTCACGCCCACGGTGGTCTGGTTGCCCCCCCAGACGTTCTTGTTACCCCATTCTCCTGTGAATGGAAGTGCGTAGCCGGAACTGGCATTTGCGCCTCCTGCTGAATCCACAGGATCATCCAGTACGATATACCTGTTCGTGGCGACAAATATCCTGTCAGGTCCTCCAATGCTTCCTGATACCGCAAACGGCGAGAGCGTGGTTGTGCTGGCTGTGAGGATGTTATTCACGGCATCAACCGAGGTGTCAAGGGCTTCCCAGTACGCTAGATTCCAGTGATATATAACAAGGCTGTTCTCAGAAACACCGATAAGTTCAGCTTCCCTGTAGTGAATGCTTACCTGTGCTGACGAAAAAGAAATACCCTGAACCCCTATCTCTACGAACTTTACCGGTCTTCCTGGAAGCGGGACAGAAACTGGATTTTTCCTGCCGTAGTCGTCAAGTATTACCTCTCCACCGGTGGTTGCGTTTACTATCATCATGGGCGCTACATCTTTCAGCCTTATCCCCACATTCCTGGATGCAATGGCATCCACTTCAAGCTCTCCTCCGGGGGGATATCCTGCGCTACAAGACTATTTGATCTACCTGATTTTTTCAGGTTCCTTGCATCATCATAGGTCTTAAAATCACTCCTGACCTGGTTGCTTCGTGTGTCACGGATGTCTATCTGCCCCGGACGCCTTGCGCTCACGGCGAAGATGGAAAGTGAGTCCACAGACGCGGTAATGATATTGTCTTTTGTATCGACCCTTGTTTTCAACCTGCCCCACTCTTTCGCAGCGCTGTCATAATGATAGATCGAAAGTGAATTCTCATCGGAATCACCCAGTTCAGAAGCATTATACTGTATGCTTATCTCAGCTTCCACAAAAGAAAGGTTAAAAGCGCTTACAAGCACGTATTTTACAGGCGCTCCTGGCGCATGTTCGTTTATGTCTTTCGGCAGGCTTGCTCCATAGTTCTCTATTATCACATTTGAATTCCGGGAATCCCCTGCCAGCCTGAATTTCACGGATACATTCTTAATACCGAGGGCGTCAAAATAAATCATACCATTCGGGACCCTTTCCCACTTTATAAAATTGACATTTTCCTTATAGCCGCCCGATATACCAGAACCGCTTAATCCGATCGCGCCGCTAATGGGATTGCCTGCGCTGTCAGTGAATGTTATGTCGCCCTGCGTAAGTTCTTCCGCTGTGCGTGTCGGAATTGGGGGGTAATACAGGAAGGCTGCAGCTAAACCTGACAGAATTATGAACGTAAGTATGACATGCCGTATATTTGCATGTCCCGTCTTATCCCGTAAAACGCTCATTTTGCAACCTTTTTCGAGTTCTACAATTCAAATTTTCTATCCCTTATTTATCTTTACTTATATTGTTTATCTACTTACTGCTATATAATAATTAGATTTTCATGATAATTATGTGCATAATGAACATTAACATCATTTTTTATTATTATATCAATTGATGTGAGCAAATAATGGTTTAACCAGACTACTTAACGTCCCGGATATACTTTTCGATTAATTTCCTGACATTCGGCGGCATCTCTCCTTTCATCTGGTTTGAAAGGTACGAATCGTTGATCAGCAGCTTTGTGACATCGATCATATAATTTTTCTTGAACTCGCTCATCTCCTCTATATGTCCGAGCTTATCCATATAAAATTCCTTGAAAGCCGCAAGTAGATGCTTATTAAGCTCTTCACGGGTCATGCCGATCGGTTTAACGATGGGTTCAATAAGGTTGTATTTTGAATAATCGAATTCTTCGATATACGGGGCAAGCTCAGGATAGATATCAGAATAAGGCCAGGGCGCTATGGCAAGGAAAAAAGCAAGATCAGGATTGTAGTATTTTGCAAGTTTCACAGCTGCTGCGATGGACTGCGGGGTATCATCCGGCATCCCAAGGACAAATGAGGTCTCTGAAATGATGCCTGCATTGTTTATCAGATCGATTGCTTCCTTGGACTGCTCCACTTTCTGATTTTTATTATAACGGTTAAGTGTGTCCTGGCTTGCTGATTCTGCTCCAACGTATATATGCAGGATGCCTGCTTCCCTGTATTTACTAATAATATCCTTATCTCGCAGGATGTCTTCCACCCTTGTCTCCATAAGAAGTTCAAGGTCAATATCCTTTTCGATAAGCAGGTCAAGTATTTTCTCCCATCTCTCGCGGTCATACGTGGGGGTCTCGTCAGCTATCATGGCAACATCCACGCCATATGTGCTGTTTAAGTAAACAAGTTCTGAAACGAAGTTTTCGGGGCTTCGCGCTCTCCATTTCTCTTCCCAGAAAAGCCTCTGTGAGCAGAAAGTGCATTTCTGCGTGCAGCCCCTGGAAGAACTGACAACTGCAAGGGTGGAGTTTTTCTTTGTCTTGAATGAATAGTCTTTCCATTCCACAAGGTTCCAGGCAAGAGGCAGGGCATCCAGGTCTGAGATCAAAGGTCTCTTTTTTGTACAAGTAATTTTTCCATTCCTTGCATACGCGATACCGGGTATATCAACCTTATTTCCAGCAAAAACGAAGTCGAGAAGTTCTGTTGTGGCAATATCCCCCTCTCCGCGTATAATATAATCCACAACGCTGCCATCTTTCTTAAGAAGCTCTTCCCAGCAGAAAGTGGCGTGAATACCTCCGAGCATCGTAATTATCTCAGGATTTACTTCTTTTGCTATTCTAAGAACGCTCACAGCATCATAAATGCTTGAAGTATAAGCCGCTGTGCCCACTGCATCAGGGTTAAAATCTTCTATATGCTTTCTGATGTCGTCAAATGTATCGAACTTTGACATGGCATCGTATATGCTCACATCGTATCCTGCTTTTTGCAGGGTCCCGGCTACATATGCCAGGCCCAGGGGCATCCAGGTTCCTGCCGACTCAAGTACGCCGCAGTGATACGGGGGGGTTATTAAAAGGACTCTTTTTGACATTATATCTTCCTTGGATCAGATTTGTTATTCGGAATTTAAGGGTTATAGTTCTACTATGTAAAATAGGTTTATATTGATATGCCCTGTTTTCAAGCCCTCCGCTTTTTTATAATAAATATTATAATGATTAAACATAAAAATACTGAAGCCCCAATTATGTAGTTCCACGGCGTTCTTTCTACTATTAAAGCGACCTCTTTCCCGTGAAAGCTGCGGAATTGCCCCTCCACATGGCAATATATGCAGTCGCTGCTTTTTTTATTGATATGAGAGGGGTCTGACGGAAGGGGGCGCGGGTTTCCCCAGGCTTTTCTTATTATATCATCTTCCTGTATATGGCAGAACACGCAGTCCTTTGAATCAGGCATGACGTCAGCCGGTGCGTTCCAGTGATATGGGTCGCCCCTGCTGAGAACGCCGCCAGTATAATTATGTGCATTGAATGCAAAAAACCCACCAGAGATGTCCTTTTTCCTGAAATTGACACCGTGGCACGAACCTTCGCCTGTCTTTGGGTCGTAACCAAAGCATGTGGACTTTGTTTTTCCTGATCGTTATCAGTTTTCCTCTTTTTAATTCTTTTACATGGCAGTCCTCACAGACGTTGAGCGTGGGAGAAGTGTGTTCCAGCATACTCACATGGCAGACAGGACAGCTTTCGTTGAGCCTGTACGGCGCTTTTTCATTTGCATTGTCCCCTTCCCAGTCAAAACCGTCGTGAACGAAACCGGGCGAAAATGGCTTCTGGATGTGCTTCCCGTTCACGAACGTGGTATTATAATGGCAATTATCGCAAGAATTACCCGTAAGCCCGTGTCTTATATTATGGCATGACGTGCATTCCTCTGCAATGGCTGTGGGATTTAAAAAATAAATAAATAAGATTAAAACAATTCCAGATATTTTCTTTATTACCATCACGCTTACTTAAAACTTTAATCTGATAATCTTTTCTAGATGGATCGCAGTAAACATGATAAAAATAGACCGGGAATGTCTGCGATACAGAAGCTTTAATATGATATGTAATGTATCATATTATGGAGGTAGAAAGGGCAATGATATTCATGTGCAGTACGTATGTGCCGTTCTCGCTGACGCCTGAGGATCTCAAGGAGATGGCGGAAAAGAGCGGGATGTTCTGGTGCACCTCATGCAAGAAGACATTCTTGAAAAAAGGCGCGACCAGATGCCCGAACTGCGGGTCGGAAAAAATAAAACCAAGAGCGCCATAAAATGATCGGAAGCAAAACAGCGGCAGATAAGCAGTTATAGATGATTTTGCGGGTTTTTTTACAGGTCAATATGCGGGTTCAGGTCGCAACCTGTGCATGGAAGGCACATTGTCTTTGCAGCACTTGCATCCAGTCCGTATTTATCAAGTATCCTTTTTGACATCAGGGCGAGCTTCAACAGCCTCTCCTTTGTGGGGCGCTCTGCCTCCAGTTCCCCGAACCTCAGGGGATGCACGCCAACTGCCCTTATTATTGGTATGACGCCCATCGCTGCAAGTTCTTCATAGTATTTTTCAACGGTTTCGTCAGTCTCTCCGAGCCCAACTATGAAATTCGTAAACACGCGGTTCTTGCCAAATAATTTTACCGCATCCTTCAGGCATTCGATAGTGAAATCAAGAGGCGGCTTCTTGCAGTATCTATCGTAGAGTTCCCTGTCCATGGTCTCTACGTTGTATTTTATCTCGCTGGCTCCCGCATCTTTTAGTATCCTGGATGAGTCCCTTGTGGGATAGACAGACACACCTATGGGAACTTTGTATTTCTTCAATTTTTTTACAAGGTCTGCTGCCCTTTCCACTTCTTTCTCTGGTGAGACCTCCACGCCTGAAGTAATCGAGATGCCTTTCATGTTCCCGAGCCTGTGCGCCTCTTCAACGAGCGCCAGGAGCTCATCTGTGGATTTTACTTTTCCATTGAGCTTGGGGACAGGACAGAATTTGCAGTCGTAGATGCACCGCTCGCTCATGGTTATGTATGCCTGCTCAGGACAGTGAATGAGTTCTTCCTCGATGGTTCCCCGTACAAGCTCCTTCCCGCCTTTTAAGATCACTATATCGCCATTGTCCCTGACAGCCCTCAAGGGAGAGCCTTCATCCACCACGAGCCTTACCCTGTGCTTTCCAGACTTTAAGAAAAAAGCCCTGCCGCCTGCGCCCGGTCCAGCCGTCGGTATTGTGAGCCTGCCCAGCAGTGTAGGGTCGATATCCACTGCTCCGATAGAGATAAGCTCTGCCTTTATACTGGCGTTCATTTTCATAATTCAAAGATACCTTTTTGATACTTAAATACTGTGGGACTATATTTCTTATTGAAAAACCACGGAGACCACAGAGGACACAGAGAAAAGCGGCGCTGCTCTGTGCTCTCTGTGCACTCTGTGGTTGACCAACTTTGCAGCGATAGTCATCGGACCATTTGCCACAGTGGTGATAAGCGCCATCGCTCTCTTTTTCCAGGCTTTCGTTGCGCATGGAGGGCTAACGACCATGGGCGCGAACACGTTTTCTATGGGCATCGTTGGAGCTTTCGGAGGTTACCTTGTTTACAGGCTTCTGAAGAACGTCTCACCTCTCTGGTTCTCAGCCGGGATGGCAGGCTTTTGCGGAAGCATCCTGACCTACCTTGCAACCGCGCTTCAGCTGGCTCTGTCCCTAAATCCCGACAATGTGATGTACTACTGGGAACTGTATTCACTGGGCTTTATCCCCACCCAGTTTCCCCTTGCCGCTGCTGAATTTGCACTCACCGGATACGCGATAAAATACATAAACCAGACAGGGGCGCATGTCATTGATACTGTACGAAGCCCTGACAGGTTCGCAAAGACCGCACTTGCGTTGATGATAGTTATTGGTTCGTTTATCGCCGCAGGCGCATATATCGGCTATATGGGAGGAGGGGACAATGCAGGCGTTGACGGGACTGTTGAGGCTAATGCCGCGCCTGACGCCGTTTCTGAGGGCATAGGCATCAGGTTGATGGATCGCTTCGGCGAGCCTGTGGGTTTTGCTCTCGTGGGTATAACGGGTGGTCTTGTCACGGGATATTTCTGGAAGACGGGGAGGAAATCCTGATGTTTGAATGGCTCACAGGAGACCCACTGAATGGGATTGTAATAACGCTCTTCTTTTTTATTTCATTGATCATAGGAAGATACTTAAGAGAGCATAAAGCTGCGAACGGAAAAAGAAATATCGAACCAGGGGTCATGATAATTATATCATTCCTTCTTATAATCGGGATAACCCTGATGAGACACTGGTACATCCCTGTCATAATTTCAGCGCTGTGTATAATTACCGCATTACACCGGAGGATCATCAGAGATTTCACTGGAAAACTTATTTTTCCGCTGCTTCTTGCATTATTTATCCTGTTAGTACAGAGCCTGACCCCGGGCGGGGACCGGATAGATTGGATCGTACCTGTATATTCAGATGGTATCGATTACGGGCTCCTTATATTTTCAAGGGTTATGGCGTCGGCATCGGTTCTTATCCTTCTTGTCCTGACCACCTCACGCATTGACATTCTTGAAAGCATTCGATGGCTGAGGGTACCTGGAACCATGATCGAGATAGCCTCGTTCATGTCCCGTTATATAACCACCTTTTTTAAAGAAGGTAAAAAACTCACAATGGCACAACAGGCTCGTTGCGGTTTTTCCAGCAATGGCTTCAGGCAGAGGATACGAAATATAGCCTCGATATGCGGGCTGCTCATCGTGCGCGCATCTGCAAAAAGCGACGGGATATACAAAGCCATGCTCTCGCGCGCATGGAAGCCTGATGTGAAAGCAGACCATCTCCCATTGGGTATATGGGATGCCGTTATTGGAATACTGCTAGCATCGATAATAGCCGGACTCGTAGTTATTGACAGGTTTATATGAGGTATAAATGAACGCTATCAGGACTATCGGACTTGAACACATCTATGCTGACGGTACAGTTGCGCTTCAGGGAGTGGATTTCGAAGCCCGTATAGGTGAAAATATCGCTGTTCTTGGTCCTAACGGAAGCGGGAAGAGCACACTTTTTTTTCATTTTAACGGTCTTATCAAGCCCACAGGCGGAGAAGTCAGGATATTCGGAGAAAAGATAAGTAACGAGAACGTGGAAGATATCAGGAAGCGCGTTGGCATTGTATTCCAGGACCCTGAAAGCCAGCTTTTTGCTCCTACCGTGTATGACGATATTGCCTTCGGTCCCAGGAATCTTCGTCTGCGTCCATCCGAGATAAAAGACAGGGTCAACGAAATGCTGCACAGGTTCGATATCGAAGACCTGACGCATAAAAACCCTTCAAACCTGAGCGGGGGGCAGAAAAAAAGAGTCGCCATCGCAGGTGTGGCTGCTATGGAGCCCGACATACTGGTGGTGGATGAGCCCACAGGCGGTCTTGATTCATCAGGCGTCACAGGGACCATGGAACTCCTGGACGAATTGAACGATGAAGGAAAAACCGTCATCATATCCACACATGATACCGACCTTGCGGCATCCTGGCTGATGAAAAAACCATTGCGGAAGCGGGTTTAAAGCATCCTGTGATAGTCCAGACCTTCAGGGAATTCCGTGCAAGAGGGATCTCCAGAGGGGAAACACCTCTTTCAGTCCTTGATCTGATGGATTCAGTTGATGTGAACGTGATGACTATCAGGTGCGCGGTTGCGGGCTGCGACCTCCTTGCAGGCGAAGAGGTCTTCCTCGGTATGAAAGATGGTATGCTGGTAGCAGATAAAGGGGGGAATGGGATGAAGGGAAAGGCCGTATCAAATGCCAGGAGAGGGGACGACATCGCAGTAAGGGATGTAGTGGGAGATCTGAACCGATTTTCAGGTTCCGTAGTTGTAATAAGGGTACCTGGTATCATCGAAGGCGGCTCAAGGGCTGTGGATATAAGAAGAGCCTGTGATATCCTTGAAAAGAACAGACCGGATAAGATCGGCGCCATGGGGACATCAGCAAAGGTTTTGATGAAAAAAATGGGGAAAAAATGCGATTTTGAATTCGATGTGGTTCAGTCAGGAATGCTTGCTGCACTCAGGGGTTTTAATGTGGTGATCTTTGCATCCGGCAGAATGGCTGAAATAGCGGCAAAGCGAGCGCTGGAAAAGAATATTCGCCTCATCAATTGTGAATTATGAGTTAGGAAAGCATAAATAATGCTGGATCCATATTCCATTTAAGGAGGTTGTAAATTGAAAAGAACATTGATCTTAGGATTGCTGGTCCTTCTGGCTCTTAGCGGATGCACCGAATCACCAAAAGCGACAGCACCAGGTGACACTGCAGGGCTGCCGGTAAAAACTGCTCCATTGCCGGAAGAAACAACGGTTTCATTGCCAATGACAGTGATCGTTGAAAATATCGAATTTACATATCGCCCTGCGGAAGTGGTTATCGCCAGGGGCGGCACCGTGACATGGAAACAAAGGGATTCCGACAGGCATACAGTGACTGGTGCCGGTTTCGAGTCCGGTGAGCTAAGCCAGGGGCAGACGTTCAGCCATATGTTTAGTGAACCGGGAATATACGAATACCGCTGCAAATTACATGCCGTTATGCGCGGGAAAATTATAGTAAAATGAACTGACAGGCAGAAGATGCAGTTTGTCTGGTAACTATATATAGTCACTTTTTTACTGCTTTTTTACAATAGAAAACCATATATATAAATAAGGATTACTTTTACATTATACTTATTATTATGATAGTTATAATATAGGATAATGAACATGGTATTCAACCGGATGAATAGAGAACCTGAATTAAATGAAGTGAAATAATATGCCAAATGACTTTACATCATTAACCAGCATCTTTTCGAAAATAATATCAACAATAAAAGGGGGCTCTCCTGAGGGAATATTGCTTTTGCTTGTTATATTCTTCATAGCGCTGGTAATTCTTCTTTCCCTTTTTAAATTAATAACCGGGCTTCGAAAAGGAAAAACCGGACTTGAGAGTGTAGCGGTTGCAAATACCCGTAAAATATTGATCAATTTAAGCAGTGTGAGGACTTACCTTGACAGGTTTGTCCAGAAATCAACAGACCCAGCCAAACTGCGGGAACTCAGGAACAGGCTCAACACCATTAACTCTGAAGTGATCAAAATTGACCTTGCAAAGTTCAACAAGAAAGCGACAAGCCTGGAGGAATGGAATGCGGGCGAGAAAGCCCTTCTCGATAGCTCAGAAAAGCTGGCAATTGAACTTGAGCGGCAGTCTATCGGTGTCCTTGAAATCGATACCATTGAAAGATCTATTGATGCGGTCAGTAATGCAGTCCTTAACAGAGTGCCTGTGACTCCTGAGCTTAATGCGCTCTATAGAAAAATATCCAAAAAAGAAAGACCTGAAGTAAAAATACCGGATGCGATTTCTTCAGAGATGAATCTTTATCTCAATGCCCTGTTGACAAAGTATGCAAATTTCAGTCCCGAAGTGCTCCATACAGGCGACTATCCTCCTGAGGTGAAGTGGGAGTACTCTCCGGGTAATAAGAGCATTACGGCAACGCTATCCAACAGCCGCGGGATCTCGCTTGTATTCGAGACACGATGGCAGGAAAGCGACGACCTGGCTGAGCTTGTCCAGAAAGAAGCCGCCTCAGTGAATAAGAACCATTACAAGTGTCTCTGCCTTGTAAATACATCATGGGACAGGGATAGCATAAATTTCGCACAGAGGTTTTCCTACCCCAAGCTTGCGCTGTTCTTAAGGGAATTGAAAGGCGGGCTTTATTATAATAAAATGAATGACGCAGCAATGCATTACGAATTCTGGTTCAGCACAGAACTGAAGAAGGAGACGCTGAATGAACTTGCCTTGAGGTACATCAGCGAACATGAATACGTTACGCCTGCCGACCTTGCAAAAGCGCTCGGGATGAAAGAAAAAGGCGCGCATTCATTGTTATCGAAGCTTGAGAAAAAAGGCGCAGTGACAAATGTAAGCCTCAAGTCTGATAAGACCAGGAAATACACAAAAGCAAAAAAGAAGGAATAATATGGCGATCTTCCAGGGATCATGCAGGTGGGGGATGGCTTCCGCAGCAATAATAATTACTTTTCTTATGATGGCGGAACACAGGATTCAAGCGGTAACGGTAATCACGGGACTATGTACGGAGCAAAGTATGTGGACGGTATTAAAGGGCAGGCGCTGGCATTTGACGGGATGGACAATTATTTCTCTGCTCACCTGGTTCGCGTTCGCTCACGCTCTGGAGATTCGGGACATATGCTGTAAAATCCCAGGCAGGCATAGATTGCGCTGGCAGGATGCAGTCAGAGTGGAGGATCAATGATGCGCAGGCGGGGCACACAACCGGTCAATCCATGATGAGCGGAAAATGGACTCTTGTGGCTCTTTCCTATGACGGCAAGAACGTCATACAGTATATTAACGGGCAGAAAGTAAATTTTGTACCACTTTCCGGGCATCTCAATATTTCTGACGGGAAGTTCTGGCTCGGAAGGAACGGAAATGAGTTCTTCCACATGTACTTCCACGGGATCATCGATGATACAAAAAATTTTAGGGAAGCTTCGATAAGCTTCAGGGTGGAGAACTCCTGGATAGAATCCAGCGGTCTGGGCTATGATGAAATAAAGATGTTCAGATGGACAGGCACGGAATGGTCTAGACTGGATACCAATAAGAAAACAAAGGATGCTACATATTCATATTATGAAGCCAGAACATACGGTTTCTCGCATTTTGCAATAAGCGGGCAGAAGCCCGAACCGCAGCCGGCTGCGGTAAAACCGGTTTCATCCTCCGGCTCAAAAGCCATCCCTTCATCCAGAGTGATGTTTTGCCCTTCCTTTTTTATCTTTGTACGTGCCATCTCAAGTATTTTCGGATCGCCGTCAATCCCGACGACCTCTGCATCAGGATAAGCCTTTTTGATGAGTATATCTAGAGTTGCTGTTCCGCAGCCAACGTCAAGTATCCTGTGTCCCTTCTCTATCCTCATCTGTTCCATAAGACTGCGTTTTAAGGCTTTCTCTGGCATGAATAACTGCATTACAGTGTCATAAAATTGTGTGAGCCAGTTGAATTTTATAGCAGGGATATATTCGGATGACATTGTTCTATTAAATGATACCTGTAACACATATTATGGTTAATTAAATATTAAATCGTTTGCTACCGGAATTTACTCAAGCGCATAACCTGCTGCAGCCTCAATTGTCGCCACGCCCCTCACTTCGATCCCCGCATCTCCAACCTCGCTCACCTGCCCCGCAGGTACGAGGAACATCACAGCGCCGTTCTCTTTTGCCGCAAGCGCCTTTGCCCTGGGCGAACCGATCCTGCCGATCGTATGGTCTTCCCTGATAGTTCCTGTTATCAGCACATCATTTCTTAAGGTCTTACCCTGCATCGCTGCCATCGCAGCAAGAGTCATAGCTGCTCCAGCACTCCCTCCAGATATCGATATTTTCTGTTCCTGAACAGGCGCTTCGATATTGATAAGGACATCTTTATCTGACAGGCTTTTCCTTGAGACTTCACGCGCAACAAGTATGGCTGTCTGCGCAGAGGACTGGAGGGTTTCATCGACAATAACATTTGCCACGTTAAGGAAGAGGTTGCCTTTGCCGCTCTTGATTATGATCTCAAGAGGAATTAGATGACCTTTATCGTTTTCATCCACTGCCATGACTGCGTAATCGCTCTTTGCAACCGTGGTGAGGTTAATGATCTCTTTTTCAAGACCCTGTCTTGTCTGTGTTT
>JAHIHJ010000261.1 GCA_018899795.1 Methanobacteriota archaeon | reverse complement strand
TCGGCGCAATACAATACAGCTCCTGTAGAGCATCCCAATGGCAACACGCTCCTTGTTTATGATTTGAAAGGCGATCTTCTCTGGAAATGGAAGGTAGAAGGCTATCCGCGCAGGATAAGCTTCTCGAAAGACGAAAGATTTCTGGTAATCCCAATTGCCCAGAACGCTGTAACAAATAGCATCGATGTGCATGGGGTTTACGTTTTTGATAATACCATTCAGGGAGGAGCGACTTCCAGGCTCGTTTATATTTACAAAACCAGAGGAATTACCGTAGCTGGAGGCATCTCCCCTGACGGGAAATATATAGCAGCTATCGAAGCGCCTGCACGCCTCGATGATGGCAGCGTGATCGGGGAATACAAAGTTCATATACTGAGTTAGGAGGTCAAGTTGAAAAAAATTCTGGCACTTATTCTTGTAATATCGCTGATAGCAGGATGCATAGGAGGGAAATCTGGAACCGGGAGCGAAAAAAGCAGCGACTCAGGAAATGGTAAAATAGATTCAATAATCTTTACAAGGACTGGCGCACAGGCAGTCTTGAAGGAAGAGACACAGGTCACTTCAGTAAGTGTCTATAATAACGATACAAAAATAGCTTCACAAAATGTGAATAACAAAGTTAAAGATGTTTTTATAGATTTCAAATGGGAGCCCAATAAGCAATATAAAATAGAATTGCAGACTTCCAATGGAGCAGCATCTTCTTCTGTTTACGCGCCTGCAAAGCCAACGGCGATAAAACTTGGGGAAATAAAATTAGAGGATGTTGAACCTGGAAGCATAAATAAGACAACAGAAAATATTAAGGGAGAAGTAGGTTTTTCACCGGATGGAAAGTATCTCATTGTAGGTACTCATACTGGCTATATTAAGGCGATAGAAACCGATACAAATAAAATCGTTTTTGAGAAAAAGATCTCTGAAGGCAAAATCCAGACGTTTGATTTTTCCCGGGATAGCAAATACCTCATTCTCGGTGAGCAAAGCGTTGATGGCTATATTTATGTTTTCGAGCTTCCAGGCGGTAAGGAAATATGGAAGTTCAGAACCGGTGAGGAAATAGGAAGCGATATCAAGAATCAGCCCACTATTCCAAAGATAAAAGTAATGGGAAATACTGCATATGCCGTAGCAACCCGCTCTGCATCCGGTACCAATAAGTCCTCCTATTGGTCAAGAATTTATGCTTTTAACATAGAAACTGGCAATGTCCTGTGGAAATTCCCGGAAAATGATGTAATGGATCTTTCAATTTATCAAATAGATGTTTCTTCAGATGGAAAATACATTTTCTTTGCCGGGTCCTCCTTTCCTAAAAGATCGGTACGAGATTCTACAAAATATAAGGATGGAGTTGTTCATGTTTTGAATGGTGAGGGCAAAGAACTATGGTCTTATGAGTTGCCGGTGCTTCCGTACCAGATTATTGTCTGGATAGGAAGGGGGAGTATTTCAGAAAGCGGAAAATACATCATAGCTATAGATTATTATGGCGCTGCTTACCTTTTTGATAACGAAGAAATATTAAAAACAGGTAAATCATCCCCTGTTTGGAGCAAAAATATTTCAACAGCAATCGAGATGAGCGGCATACCTATTTACGGCAGCCTGAATTATGCCAATTTTCTTGGAGATAATATTATATTTAATGTTGGCAATACCTATATTCCGACACTATCAAAATCAGCACAAAACAACCGGGCAACAGTTGAACATCCCAATGGAAATGCACTTCTTGTTTATGATATTAACGGCGATCTCTTATGGAAGTGGAGGATAGAAGGTTACGTCCCCGGCAAGATGAGTATTTCAAAAGATAGCAGATTCCTTGTGCTCCCGGTGGGTCAAAATATTGTAACGGGTAATTTGAACGTCCACGGCGTTTACGTCTTTGATACTACAGTTCAGGGTGGAGCTACTTCCAAGCTCGTCTATGTTTACAAAACCGAGGGAATTACCGTAGCTACAGCCATCTCCCCCGATGGGAAATATATAGCAGCCCTCGATGCGCCTGCGCGCCTTGATGATGGAAGCGTGATCGGGGAATATAAAGTTCATTTACTGAGTTAGGAGGAATTATGAAAAAAATCGCATCAATAATGTGGAACTCTTATGTTCCAATGCTTATAAAAGCAAACCAGAGCGTGGGTTTTGAACTATCAGTATTTTCATCAAAGAATATGGAAGAAAATCCTGATATCGTAGAAAAAGCAATGCAGGCTTTTGAAGAGGCAGACCTGATCCTTCTGTACAGGACTTCCGACCTTTTCTGGGATGGAATAGAGCCAAAGCTGAAGGAACTGGGGAAAAGGATCCCCATTGTATGTGCGGGATACGACCCCTCTTACTGGATGCTTTCAACAGTAAAACCAGGGATCGTTGCAAATTCCCATTCGTATCTCACTATAAACGGGGAGGAAAACCTGAAAAACCTGCTATTATACCTGGGAAAAGAAGTCCTTGGCTTAAATTTAAAAGCAGAACCGCCCAGGCAGGTGGCATGGGAGGGTCTGTATCATCCTGATGCCCCGAAACATTTTGAAAATATAAGGGATTACCTGGAATGGTATAAGCCAAAAACTGCGCCTGCTGTTGGCATATTGTTCTCTCGCATCTCGTGGATAAACAACAGTCTTGACATTGAAAATACCTTGATCAGGGAACTTGAGAAAAGAGGACTGAATGTTATTCCTGCATTCTCTTACTCTGTGAAGGATGATGAACTTGGCTCAAAGGGAATGGGCGAAATTGTCCGGGAATATTTTCTGGAAAATGATAAGGCAGGGATCGATGCTTTAATAAAACTAATACCATTCTTCCTGGGTCAAAATAGAGGAAATATGAGAGAGACAGGAACTGCTTCATCAGGAGTAGAACTGCTAAAGATTTTGAATGTTCCCGTATTCCAGCCCATCATATCAACATACAAAACACTGGAGGAATGGGAGTCTTCGAATGGCTTGAGCAATGATATAGGCTGGAGCGTTGCCATGCCGGAGTTTGAGGGTGTGATCGAGCCAATAATCATAGGCGCAAATAGCCTGAATGTAGATTATATGCAGCGCCTCCCAATAGAAGACAGGTGTGCCAAACTGGCGCAAAGAGTAATGAAATGGGTCACTCTCAAGGGAAAACCAGTAGAAGAACGAAAGGTTGCCTTTATTCTCCATAACAATCCATGCGCAGGCGTGGAGCTGGGTGTTGGAGGCGCAGCGCATCTTGACTCACTTGAAAGTGTGGCAAGGATCCTGACCATGATGAAGGAAGCTGGCTATAATGTTTCATCCCCGGCAAGCGGTAAAGAACTCATAGACAATATAATGGAAAAGAAAGCCCTCTCTGAATTCAGGTGGACGCCTATCCAGGAAATAGTCAAACATGGAGGAGCCTTAGCCATGATCAAAAAGGAGGAGTATGAGACATGGTTCAATACGTTAAGTACAAAAGTCAGGGACAGGTTGACCGAAGCATGGGGCGCTCCTCCGGGAGAAGAGAAAAATGGAATTCCTGCTGCCATGGTTTTTGAGAACAAGATCGTAGTAACAGGTGTAAGATATGGCAACGCTGTTGTGTGCATCCAGCCCAAGAGAGGATGCGCTGGTTCAAGATGTGATGGTCAGGTATGTAAGATCCTTCACGACCCTGATGTTCCCCCAACGCACCAATATCTTGCAACCTACAGGTACCTCGAAGATACCTGGGGTGCAGACGTTCTTGTGCATGTTGGCACACACGGGAATCTTGAATTCTTGCCAGGAAAAGGCGTTGGATTATCAGGTGATTGTTATCCTGATATAGCCATAGGAACTATTCCGCATCTCTATATCTATAACGCCGATAATCCGCCAGAAGGAACGATCGCAAAGAGAAGAAGCTACGCAACCCTGGTAGATCACATGCAGACCGTGATGACACAGGGTGGACTATATGAAGAACTTGAAGAGCTTGAACGTTTACTGGGTGAATACGAGACTGCCAAACATGACATGGGAAGAGCCCATGCACTTGAGCATTTGATCCTCGATTCAATAACAAAATCAAAGCTGGATAAAGAGATCAAGCTTTCTGAAGATATGTCCCTTGAAAATATAGTTTCAAAGGCGCATGAAGCTCTGGGAAGGATAAGGAATACCCAGATAAATTCAGGGATGCATATATTTGGTGAGCTTCCGCAGGGGGATAAAAGGGTCGAGTTCATTAATTCCATCCTCAGGTATGATTATGGCGGTGTTTCCCTGCGAAGGACAATTGCTGGGATCATGGGTTTGAACTTTGATGGGCTTCTGGCAAATCTGGGAGAGATGTCGAATACCTATAAAAAATCCAATGGAGAACTCCTTGAGGACATAGACAATATTTCAAAGGTACTGATAAAAGAATTCTTAGCTAATGATGGAAAGAATTATGAGGACATTTTTGAAAAGCCCGTAGAACAGGAATATGAAAGCCAGCTGGAATCGTTAAGAGAACGTGTCCTTGATTTAAATAACAGAACTGATGAATCTAAAGAAATCGAAGCTTTATTGAGTGGGTTTGACGGGAAATATATTCCTGCGGGTCCTTCCGGCTTAATAACAAGAGGAAGAGATGATGTCTTGCCTACAGGAAGGAACTTTTATTCCCTTGATCCGCAGCGTGTTCCAACCAGGGCAGCCTGGAAAGTAGGACAAAATCTTGCACATGCTGTTATAGACAAGTACAAAAAGGAAGAAGGGCGGCTGCCTGAGAATGTGGCTTTCTACTGGATGTCAAATGACATCATGTGGGCTGACGGTGAGGGCATGTCGCAGATGATGTATTTACTTGGCGTTGAACCTGTGTGGTATTCCAATGGAAGAATAAAAGGTTTTGAGGTAATTCCACCTGAAAAGCTTGGAAGACCAAGAATTGACGTGACCATAAGGGTTTCAGGTATTACAAGGGATAATTTCCCGAATTGCATAGAGCTTATTGATGAGGCTATACAGGCAGTTGCATCTCTTGATGAACCCCTGGATATGAATTATCCAAGAAAGCATTCACTCGCCCAGATGACTTCTGATACCGGTAATGCGCAAGATGACTGGAGGAATGCAACCCTTCGGATATTTGCAAGCAAACCCGG
>JAHIHJ010000260.1 GCA_018899795.1 Methanobacteriota archaeon | reverse complement strand
AGATATTTGGGAATACTGATAATATAATTGCTGATTTTGAGAGTTATCGAAAGCAGGCTGCAACGATCTTCAGCAAAGGTAAGAACATCACAGATAGCGAAAGAGGGATGCTGGACGTCATAAGGATCACCTGTAATCTGACAAAGGAACAGCAGAAACAGATCGAAGATGAACTGAAGGAGAAGTATCAGAAGCCATCAACCAATGAAACAAAACCAAAGTTATGTCATGTCTGCGGAAAAACATTAAAGACCGGGATTTTCTGTACAGGTTGCGGCGCAAAGACCGGATAGATTATTTTCTTAACCGTTTTCTGATTTCTTCGTTCCTGAGCATCTCACCAGTCTTATCAAGTAGCATATTCCCCAATAACAGCGATGCAGCATGTTTCGAAATGTCTTTTGTATCTGTCCTGATCACTTTTTGTGAGATATTCCAGAGGTTCGCCACAGGAGATACATTGTATTTCTGAATATTGTCCGTGATCTCCTGATCCACGATCTGCAATTTTTTGAGGATATGATTTTCATTTTTCCCTGTGAATCCCTCTGTATCGGTCATGAATTGGTGGATAATTGGATCATATTCCGCAATATTTATCTTTGCATCTATTGTTGTTCTATATCCCCTGGATTCCATGCTGATGTACTCATTGATATTTTCTTCATTCGTGAGTATTAATTCCATTTCTTTGCATATCCTCTCAGCCACAGAATAGAGAGAATAGATATTTTCCCTCGACTGATCTGATTCTGCATATGCATGGGTAGCAGCAATAGTTTCAATTACCCTTATTATCTCGCTACAGATGCTCCTGTAATATTCCGGGATGCTCATGTCACATGAAGATGACAACTTCTTCATGGCATCATTGAATGACCGTCTGAGCCCCTCCCCAATAACGGTCAATTCATCGTCAAACTTTGTTTCAGGATTTAATTCTATCTTCCTGTTCAATGTAATATCGTTAACATCCAGTGATAATTCTTCTGTTTTATAGGAATCTTTACTGACCGACAGGGTATGACTTCCAAAGGTAATATCCTGTATCACTGAGTTCCCCCGTTCATCGGTCGTTAATTCCATATCTCCGATCTTGATCTTCGCCCCGGCAAGAGGTCTTCCATTAACGATATCATACACCGATACACAAAGCGTGGCTTTTCCGCGAAGTTCAATGATCATTCTGTCATTTTTGTTTACATCTAATTCCCGGAAATATTCTTCAAAACCTCTTGAAACAATCCTGGCTCTATACACTCCTTCTTTGAGTTTCCCAAAGATCGCTTTCCCGTCGATGTCGCTGGTTCGTTCGAACACTTCGCCCCCAGGATGGTCAAGGATAACTGTTGCTCTCTTGATAGGGATCTTATCTGATATGTTCCTTAATTCCATTATCAGAGTATATGTATTTTCCATCTCCTTTGGCGTCGATTCCTTCTCTGGGTTCACCTTTTTGTCCACCTTCGTTTCTTTTTTATCGGGCTTTACTGGCTTTTTCTCGACTTTTTTCTCAACTTCCGGAGAGCTTTTCTTGTGCCCGAAAAAGTAAATAAAATAAATAATAATAAGTATTACCAGAATTACAGCATATCCAGTCGATTGATTGTTTGATGGCTGGGCAGTACTATATGTATATTGAGGCGTGTATGTTGATGAAATAATTGATGGGGTATTAGAATAAGCAGCGCCTGATATTGAAAATACGCGCTGAGCATCCTTTTCGACCACAGGATAGAACCTCAGGTTCGATGGATCATTCGCAACCTTGAATTTCATGTTATCCATTAAGACGACATTTCCAGGAGAGAGTGAGATCCTGTCCTTATTGGTCAAAACAATGGAGTTATCATTTGATGTTGTTACCTGGAATACTCCAAACCTGTCACCGACTTTTATGCTGCCGGGAGAATTTGAAACCAGAAAAGCAAATCTTAACTGCACCATATCTGTTGTCGCGCCTGCGAACACGCTGTCAATATAAACTGCAAATACAGTAACATCTGTTTCTCCACCAAGGTTTCTCTCAACATAGGTGTATAAGGGGCTGGCAACTTCAGTACCTGATGTTAGGACTTTATCGTCTTTCTTAACTCCATCCTTGCTCAATGTAAGCCATACCTGTCTCGGGCTTGCCCTGGCATCAATGGAGTTGGCGGTCAATGTCCACCCTTCACCCATATCCCATGTTTCTCCAACTGTCAGGGTTTTTTTATCCGAGGCAGATGTTCCCAGTTCACGGATTATCCTGAGCAGTTTATTTGCTTTTCCATTGATCGCAAGATACTTGTCTCCATTCCAGCCAACAACAGAGTAATAGTTCATATTATTGACAGGGATACTTTTTTGAGCCGTGACCATATATTTCAAAGATACCGGTGAAGTTCTATAGGTAAGACCATTGGCTTCAATGTATCTCCCGGCAGTATTTATTGAGCTAATAGTCAGGCTTTCAGTGCTCTGGTCGTTGTTAAGGTCATACCAGAACCCGGCAAAATTCCGGGCATTCCAGGAAGTTGCACCTTTGGCCGTCTCACCCCTTATGGAATATTTGTCAGATGCCTCGATCCTGACAGGACAGTAAATGAAAAGTTCGCTGTCTGCCACATATAATTTTATATTTCCGAACAGATCTATCCGACTGCCTTTTTGAAGCGCTATACTTTGTTCATTCGCCAGTATGATATTATTCTCATTCGCCATTGAGACTTTCAAAAGACCATATTTATCACCGGATTGAATTGATGTAATGCTTTTTGAGATCAGCCAGGAATATTTCAGTTCAACCATGTCGGTGGTTGCTCCAGGAAATATTTTATTGATATATGTTACAAAAACAGGTACGTTTGGTGCTCCAGCCAGATTTGTTTCCCTGAAAATGTATGACTGACCCTGCAAAGCAACTTTATCGTCTTTCTTAACCCCATCCTTGCTCAAAGTAAACCATACCTGACCCGGGGATGCTTTTGCATCAATGGAGTTGGCAGTAAGGGTATAGCCATCTCCCATATCCCATGTTTCTCCAACTGCGAGCACCTTGCTGTCCTGGTTATCCTGCTCAAGGATAAGTTTGGAGAGTTTATTGGCTTTTCCATTAACAGCCACATACTTTTCACCCATCCACCCAACCACATTATACGAAGTCTGACCGTCCACGGTCAGCTCTCTGGCGCTGTATATTCTATAAGGCGCAGCGACATCCGAAGTGTAATACAGCAGATCGCCTGATTGAATAGTACGATCATAACCAAGTGAACCGCGAACAACCAGGGACTCGGTACTCTTATCAGTTTCAATATCATACCAGAAACCTGCGAAACTTGAAGCGTCCCATGTAGCTGCTTCTTTTGCAGCGGCGCCCCTGACCTCAATAACTGCTCCCCCTGTATCTGTAGAAATAATCAGACACAATATGATCAGGGTCAATAATCTAAATTTTATCATTCATACTCGTTATGTTAAAGTGATTTTTTTTCTCAATATCCTTGAAATTTCAGGTAACGTGAACATTTTCCTGGTGTTATCGAGCAGGATGTTCGCAAGCAAAAGTGAAGCTGCTTCATCGGATTCGTTTTTTGCGTTCGCAATGATATTATGGGATACGCTCCACAGGTTGGCTATCGGATTAATATTGAAAGTTTGAAGGTTATTTGTGATCTGTCTATCAGTTTCCTGAAGTTTATTCAAAATTTGAGCTTTGTATTTTCGTGAGAATTCATTCGTGTCGCTCATGTATGATTGTATGGCATCATGATAATCGAATGGGCTGATAGTTATTCCTGGCGGATTTGTTTTAAAACTGTTGTTAGCCAGTGTTATGAATTCATTGATATTTTCACTGTTCGTCAGTATATTCTCGAGTTCTCTGGTTATCTGACCTGTCATCCTGTACAGCGTATTTATTTTACCAGATGACCCGTCTGCATAGATATAAACCGGAGTAGAAGCGATGGCTTCGTTCAATTTGATCAATTCATAGCAGATCCCCCTGTAATAATCCGGGATGCACATGTCGCATGCTAATGAGAGTTTTTTCATGGATTCATTCAGCGAGTTCTTTAGCATTTCACCCTGAACCCTGTACTCTTCCTCCAGCTTGATATCGGGATTCAATGATATTTTTATGTTCTGCTGGATATCTTTTATATCATGAGTTGCAGACTCCTGGAAATAAGATTCTTTTGTAACAGCAATATCATATTTTCCGAACGAAATATCTTCGATGACCGCAATCCCTTTTTCATCGGTTATTGTTTCCATGTCCCCAAATCGTATGATAGCATCAGCAATTCCCTCATGGTTGATAGCATCAAGAACGCTAATGTTCAAAGTGGCTTTTCCGTGAAGTTCAAAGATCAATCTATCATTTTTGTTTATATTCACTTCCTGCGTTATTTCATCAAATCCTTTAGAGCTAATAATTAATGAATAAACTCCTTCTTTCACTTTGCCGAAAATTACCTTCCCGTCAATATCACTTATTCTTTCCTGCCGTTCTGCGTCTTTCCAGAGTGAAACGGTGGCTTTGGGCAGGGGTTCTTTATTGAAGACATTTTTTACTTCAACGATTAAGGTATAGGAAGGAAGACCAATTTGCTTTGTTTGAGGCGTAGCGACCTGTTTTTTTTTTGCAATTCCCTCATTGATGCAATTCTGACATAATAATCTGCCATCTGAAGAAAATACCAGATCATCAGTGATCTCACCGCAGTTCTGGCATTCATCATACACTTTTTTCATTGCGGTTACTATTTTAGGTTTGACTTCTTCATTGATTCTATAACCGGAAGAGCCCTTACAATGCGGGCATTGCGGTAATGTTTCCAGCTTTTCTTTTCCGCAATACTGGCATTTGACAAGGTCTCCTTTAGGTCTGACTATCAAATAGATTATTGCGGTAAGTGCATAGAAAAAAACAGTGGCAACTCCCCAAAAGATCCCGTTTTTACCTCTTTTTTTCGCATCATTTGTAATCCAATAAATAGGGTAAAGAATAATATATATAATAATTAATACTATAATTAATCCTATAATTTCTTCAATGCCAGCCAAATCTATTCATCTCGTTTAGTTTATTTTATTTTCTTTCCCTGTTCTTTTCAAAGCATACTGACTTTCAGACGCTCCTTTACTTCATCTCTGGTGTACATTTCTCTAACATGATCAAGCAGTTTATCGTTAATGAACAACATCACTCCTTTTTTCTTTGCATCAGGCTCATTATTGCAATTTTCCTGAAGTTTCTGCGCCGTTCTCCACAGGTCAGCGACTGGTTGAATTGTAAGGCTCCGGCTCAAGTCCGTGAGTTCAGTGTCGATGTCATGCAGTTTGTTGCCTATTTCCCTGAAATGGTTCTTGTGATAATTGGAAATATCATGAACCAGTTCATTGAATTTTTCCTGTGAATAATCAGATACAGCCAGTTCCTCTACCTGAGGCAGGTTCTGGATGGAATAATAGAAATCCACGTTGCTCTTTTCGCGCATTATTCGTGAAATTTCTTCTGAAATGATCTCTTCAGCGCTCAAAATATGATTTATTATTTCATCAGGCGTTGTCTTGGAACCGAGGAATTCAACAGGTCTTTTGATTATCCTCTCTATCAATTTCAGAGGTCTTTCTCCAGTGCTCTTGAAAAATAGCGGGATACATTTGTCGTAAGCGGATACTTCCTTAAAACTATTGTTAAGTTTTTCATAATGCTTATTGATGGCAGTAATGGTTTGATTGTTGGGCTTGTAGCTGAAACGCAGATCAAGCGTCACGGGCACGAGTATATTTTCGGGGACATTGACCAGCTTTTCAGATGCGTCATAAAGCTGGGAAGCGCCGGGTTTGATCTTTATGGTATAGTCCCCGATTAGCACTTTCTGTTTTATCATACCATTACTATCTGAAATGAATTCCAATATATTGTTAGTACCTTTCTTCACAACAGTAAAAGGAATACCTGCAAAATTCTGTCCTTTTCCTTGCTCGGTAACCGTTATTTCGAGCATACCTTCTTTCCTTTTGAGAGTGAACTTCTTGACAGTATCTGAAGAAGTTATTTCGATACTCCCGGGAATAGAGTAATCCTGCGTCATAGCATTAATGGAAGCTTTATATTTCTTTTTTCTGGAAAGCGTGAATCTGGCAATACCATTGGCGTCGGTCTCAGGATTTCCCGGCGCATCCATCCCTTCGCCTGATTCAGTTACCCTTACAGAGATGCCCTTTATCGGTTTGCCGGATTCATCCACGACCTCTATCTGTAAATGCTGCTTTTTTAGAAGGGTTAATGAAACCCTATTATCATCTGACAGCTTTACCTTTTTAGAATAATCTTCATAATTTTCTCCGCCCTTTATATTGACCATATATGTATCTTTCGGCAGTTCAAATCTAAATTTTCCGTTGATATCAGATTTTCCATTTGCAATGAGAATTCCATTCTTATCAGTGATTTCAATTGTCCTGTCCGGAATTCTCTCAGTGCCGTCATCTAATTCTAATATCAATTTATAGTTGGTTTCTATTGTTTGTTCAGGAACCTGACTTAATCTACGGGGCTCTTCATCTTTTTTCAATCTGAGGATTCCTAATTTAAATAATGCAAAAATAACCCCGGCAAGACCCAATAAGACCGCAGCCAAATTGATAAGAAGTTGCTTGAGATCCACTGGCTTGTCTTTTGGAGGTTCAGTTGTTGCAGGGGCTAGGGTTGTGTTGTCGGATTCATTTGAAATGGGAGTGGTGGCTTTTGGCGCAGGTTTTTTTGGGGGAGTGACAGTTAAATCGTCAGAAAAATTATCACCTCTTATTGTTATGCCAATGGAAGAATCAAATACATCTCGCTCAAGTTCTAATCTTCCATCATCAGTCTTAGAGGGTGGTCCAGAATAGCCTAGTAAAGTAATATTGATTATATAACTCGTATTTTTGCTAAAACTATCATTTTCAAAGATTAATTTTTTCTCGTTATAATCATATGAGCCTTTCGTTTTAGCCTCAGCAATATTAATCAATACAGAGGCACACACTAAAATCACAAATATTACAATTACTCCCCTTTCAACCAGCCCCTTCCTCATCCTTCATCCTCCTCGCCCTCATTCTGTTCCTCCTGCACTCCTTTTATCACCTTCACAGTATGATCCATATATTTCTTCAATATCCCCTCGATCCTTTCTATCTCCTCAACAGATAGTTTCACATTATCCAGTTCCACATGACCCCCTTCAGAAGCCAACATGAGGATCTTCTTCAATGACCTGAACTCCTGCCAGGATTTTTCAAGGGTCTCTTTTAAACTGAATCCTCCAAGCAGCAGCAGCACATCAAAGGTATCTTT